>NZ_JACSMC010000021.1:0-50001 GCF_018618435.1 Exiguobacterium sp. s150
CGTTCCCATGCCGAACACGGAAGTTAAGCGCTTCAGCGCCGAAAGTAGTTGGGGGTCTCCCCCTGTGAGGATAGGACGTTGCCAGGCAAGATCGTTCCGCAATAGCTCAGTGGTAGAGCAACCGGCTGTTAACCGGTAGGTCGTAGGTTCAAATCCTACTTGCGGAGCCAATTTAGGCCCGTTGGTCAAGCGGTTAAGACACCGCCCTTTCACGGCGGTAACACGGGTTCGAATCCCGTACGGGTCACCATTATGGAGGATTAGCTCAGCTGGGAGAGCACCTGCCTTACAAGCAGGGGGTCGGCGGTTCGATCCCGTCATCCTCCACCATCTTTTATAATCAATCAAACCATATATGCCGGTGTAGCTCAGTTGGTAGAGCATCTGACTTGTAATCAGAGGGTCGAGGGTTCGAATCCTTTCGCCGGCACTCCTTGGGGGGGTAGCGAAGTGGCTAAACGCGGCGGACTGTAAATCCGCTCCCTCGGGTTCGGCGGTTCGAATCCGCCCCCCCCCACCAGGTTTGAGCCATTAGCTCAGTTGGTAGAGCATCTGACTTTTAATCAGAGGGTCGCAGGTTCGAGCCCTGCATGGCTCATTTTTTGCGGAAGTAGTTCAGTGGTAGAATACGACCTTGCCAAGGTCGGGGTCGCGGGTTCGAATCCCGTCTTCCGCTCCATATCATTCCCGGGGCCTTAGCTCAGCTGGGAGAGCGCCTGCCTTGCACGCAGGAGGTCAGCGGTTCGATCCCGCTAGGCTCCACCATTTGTTTGTTTCTTAAGTTATTGATGACTTAAGTTTTTTTTTGCCTAAAACCATGAACCATTCACTTGAGAGTACAGAGAAAGGCAGCCTGCCACCATTCAGGCTGCCTTTTTGTATGTTTATACACGACCGTGCGAAGTTGAACCACTTGATTGATAGCGTTTACAATAAAGGTATTAATCGGTCAAGGGGGAATGGCTATGCAATGGTCATATATTGAAGTACCACTCCGTTATGGACAGGGGAAAGACGGAGTCGATCAAGGTCCGAGTAAACTTCGGGAACTCGGGTTAGAGGCGTTATTGCCTGAGGGAACGGCAAAGCGAACAATCCGCGTGTTGCCTGAATCCGAAATCCGTGAGAATGAAGAGCACTTGAAACGGGTAGATGGCGTGTTATACACGGTCAATGGGCTCGCGGAAGCCGTCCATGAGGAAGTTCAGGCGAATCGTTTCCCATTGATTGTCGGAGGCGACCATAGCATGGCCATCGGAACGCTCGCAGGTCTTGCTAAAACTGGTCCATATGGCGTCATTTGGGTGGATGCCCATGCGGATTTGAATACAGGTGAGACGTCACCTTCGGGGAACATTCACGGCATGCCGCTTGCAGCCGCCATGGGGATGGGGGATGTCCGTTTGACGGAGGTCGGAGGAAGAGAGCGTAAGCTTCTGCCGGAGCACCTGGTCTATATTGGACTTCGCGATATCGATGAAGGGGAGATTCGTGAAATCAATCGACTCGGGATTAAAGTCATCACGGTCGAAGAAGTTCGAACGCGCGGTGCGGACGTGATTATGCAAGAGGCGATTGCCTATTTACGTGAACGCGTCGGTCGTTTTTATGTCAGTTTTGACATGGATAGCTTTGATGCGAGCCTCGTCGCAGGGACAGGGACGCCGGTCGAGGGGGGATTGACCGCTGCAGAAGGGAAAGCGATTGTCGCTGAAGCGATGACCGCAGACGAGTTGATTGCCATCGAACTCGTTGAACTGAACCCATCCCTTGATGTCGAAGACAAGACGGCCCAGTTGGCGTTCGCGCTCTGCGAGACGATTGTGAAATCCAAAGAAAACCTGTTATTGGAAAGTTGAATTAGTTTCCATCCCTTACAGTTTCCAAATCCTTTTGCTACAATGGGTTTGGAAACTTTTTTTGTTGGAGATGAAACTTATTTGATGGATTGCACGTATAGAGGGATGACCGCATAGCTGCGGAGAGGGAGAGTGGATTGATGGAACGGCTGACCACCCGTTTGGTCGACGAATTGCGGTCGGGGAATCACGATTCGTTTGCTGAATTGGTAGAACTGTACAAGGACGGTGTCTTTGCTGTCGCCTATAAGATTCTATATGACCGTGGCGAAGCCGAGGACGCTGCCCAAGAAACGTTCATACGAGCCTATACACGGATTGAGACGTACGACCCACAATATAAATTTAAAACATGGTTGTACCGAATCGCGACAAACGTCGCCATTGATCGACTTCGCAAACGGAAGCCGGAGTATTCAATGGATGCGGAAATCGCGGGTACCGAGGGTCTCACGTATCAAGACCACTTAGCTGATGAAGCGCCCCAACCCGATGCTCAAGTCGTTCATCGCGAAATTCGAGGTGAGATGCATGAGGCAATCAAGCAACTGCCTGACAAATATCGCATTCCGCTACTTTTAAAGTATGTGGATGATTTGTCATTAAAAGAGATTAGTGTGATGATCGATATGCCGGTCGCAACGGTTAAAACAAGGATTTTCCGGGGAAGAGAAATGTTGAAAACAATCTTTCAAAACAGGGAGGGGTTCAATTGACTCCTGAAGAAAAGCTACAACAATATTTGGAAGATGGCATCCTGCCCGAAGAATCTGACGAATTACGTCAATTACTCGAGGACGACGCCTTATACGAGGCCTACCTTCAATACGAACGAATAGATGCCGAACTAAAAGCTTTGCCAAGACCGAGATTGTCTGAGGACTTCACGGCTCGGGTCATGGCGGCTTTACCTGACGCCACAGCACGTCCGACTCATGTTCCGACAGCTGTGCCAGAACCGATTCAAACGCGGAAAGTGCGACGGACGCATTCGAGACAGATGGTTTGGTTCCGGAAACATCCTGGCCTGATTGCGGCTGTCCTCTTCTTCAGTTTGATGTCGAGCGCGACGCTCGGGCTATGGAACGGTTCAACGGAGACGATGACGTATACGAAAGTACCAGGAATCGTCGTCACGTCCAATGAAGTCGTCGTACCGGAAGGTGTCACTGTCGAGCGAGATATCACGGTTCAAGGAGGCGACCTCCGCATCGAAGGCAAGGTCGAAGGCAATGCGACGGCCGTCCACGGTCGTGCATATTTGGCAAGCGCCGGTGAAGTGACCGGTGAGCTCGAGCAAATTGATCGGATTTTCGAGTGGATTTGGTATTCCATCAAACAGTTGTTCTAAAGACGCCCGCGGGCGTCTTTTTTGTTCGTTTCAATCTGGTTTCGTTTTATCGCCAAGCGATGCTTCGTTTTGGAAATGTGATATAATGAAACTTGCACAATTGGCTAGGTAGTTGAGGAGGGGAGCATTTGCCGCTACTGGAACAGGTTTCATTCTTATCATTTTTTAGTCTTTCGGAGAACGTACATTGGTACGATTATTTGAATGACGTTTTAGATATCGTCGTCGTCACGTACGTCATCTACAAGCTGATGATGATCGTCCGTGGCACAAAAGCGGTTCAACTGATTAAAGGGATCTCGATTATCCTCGTCAGTTGGTTCCTCAGTGGATTCTTTGGATTAAAGACGTTGCAATTCTTGCTGAATCAAGTCATCACGTATGGTCTGCTCGGAATCATCATCATCTTCCAACCAGAGTTACGACGTGGGCTAGAACACTTAGGCCGGACGAGCAACCTGTTCGGTCGGACGAGTACGAGCGATGAGGACAAACAGCGTCAAATGATTGAGGCGATTGTCAGTTCGGCGCAATATATGTCGAAACGCCGAATCGGTGCATTGATTGCAATCGAGCGGGACACCGGCTTGAACGAGTACGTCGAGACAGGGATTCGCATGGATTCGCACATCACGTCGCAATTGATTATCAACTTGTTCATCCCGAACACGCCACTCCATGACGGGGCGATGATTATTCAAGATGGGAAAATCGCCGCTGCCGCTTGTTATTTGCCGCTATCGGAGAGTCCTCACATCGACAAGGCACTCGGGACACGGCACCGTGCAGCGATTGGCGTCAGTGAAGTGACAGATAGCGTGACGCTCACCGTGTCCGAGGAGACGGGAGCTGTATCGCTCGCGATTGCCGGGCGTCTGTATCGTGAGTTAGACGAGGAGGCGCTTCGCAACAAGTTGATTCAAGAACTCGTCATCGAAGAGAAAGAGACGACGCTCTCGTTCTTCGGCAAAAAAGGAGGGGACAAGTAAGTGATTGATCAGTGGTTACAACACAAATGGTTTCTCCGCATCATCGCACTTGCTTTAGCTATCCTTTTATACTTTATGGTCGCCGAGACGAGTTCGTCGACGAGCTCATCGAGTGCCTTGCCGATTGTCGGTCAAAGCTCGATGGCGCTCGATGTGCCGGTGGAAGTCTTTTTCGATGAGGTCCAGTACGTCGCCTATAACGTGCCGGAAGAGCTAAACGTCGAGCTCAAAGGACCATCAAGCAGTTTGACGATGACTCGATTGGTGAAAGATTATCAAGTATTCGTCGACTTGACGAATCTCGGTACCGGATTTCATCGCGTCCCGGTCGAGGCCCGTGGTTTCGGGGGGGATGTGAACGTCAAACTCGAACGGGACACGGTCGAGATTTACATCGATCGTAAACAGACGGTGGAAGTACCGGTCTCCGTTAACATGTTAAATAAAGACCAGTTGCCAGAAGGGTACGTCGTCGGGGACGCTGAAATCGAACCGACGACCGTGAAGGTGTCGGGTGGGGCGAGTCGGATTCAAAACGTGAAAGAAATCACCTTGAACATCGATGTCGCCAACCAGAACCAGACGTTCACCCGAGAGTTACCGCCGACCATTTTAGATGCGAACGGGAACCCGCTCAACGTCACGGTAGAACCAAACATCATTCGTGTGACGGTCCCGGTATATGAACAGAGTGCGGTCGTCCCGATTGAGGTCGTAACGACCGGTGACGTCGCGGATGAATATCGTCTCGTCGATACACTTCTCGCCGACACGGAAGTGCGGGTGTTCGCACCGACTGACGTGCTCGCCAACCTCGATGTAATCGAGACAATCCCAATCGATTTAGGCGGCTTAGACGGAAATAATAAAGTCACAGCGACGCTCCAGTTGCCGGATGGTGCAACGGCACTCGGCAAGAAAGAAGTCGAGGTGCAATTGCTCGTTCGCGGGATTGATGATACACGTGACGATTCAGGCGAATTGACCGAGCGGGTCCGTCTGACGGTGCCGGTAAGCGTTCGTGGTTTTGATCGGACGAACTATACGCTCCGGTCGCCTGACGTCGTCAGTGTGACGCTGTCGGGGAAACGAGCGCTCCTCGAGAACGTCACGTCGAATAGTGTAGGCGTTACGCTCGACTTGACCGGTCTGCCGAGCGGGTTACATGGCGTGGATGTCGATTATGAAGTACCAAAAGGCGTGACGGTCGTCTCGCCAAAAACAATTGACGTCGAATTGACGAGCGTCGATGACGAAACAGAGACGTCTTCGCTTCAATAAGGCGTTCAATCATACAAAAGTGAGGAAATGATCATATGGGTAAATATTTTGGAACAGATGGGGTTCGCGGTGTCGCGAACTCAGAGTTAACAGCAGAATTGGCATATCGTCTAGGACGCGCCGGTGGTTATGTGTTATCGAAACACTTGCCGGTCGGTGAACAGCCGAAAGTCTTGATCGGCCGCGATACACGTATTTCAGGTCACATGCTTGAAGGTGCACTCATCGCGGGTCTTCTCTCAATCGGGGCAGAAGTGATGCGTCTCGGCGTCATCTCGACACCAGGTGTCGCGTATTTGACAAAGTCACTCGATGCGACGGCAGGTGTCATGATCTCTGCGTCGCACAACCCAGTCGCCGATAATGGCATCAAATTCTTCGGTAGCGACGGATTCAAACTCGACGATGCCACGGAAGCAGAAATCGAAGACATTTTAGACGCGTCAGAAGACACGTTGCCACGTCCGGTCGGAAAAGACCTCGGCTTCGTCTCGGATTACTATGAAGGCGCCCAGAAGTACCTTCAGCTGTTAAAACAGACGGTCGATGAGGACTTAGACGGTCTTCATATCGCCCTCGACTGCGCCCATGGCGCGACGAGCGGACTTGCGGCGCGTCTGTTCGCAGACCTCGAAGCGAACGTCTCGACAATCGGGAACTCGCCGAACGGTTTGAACATCAATGAAGGCGTCGGTTCGACCCACCCAGAGCATTTGGCTGAATTCGTGCGTGAAAAGGGTGCGGATATGGGTCTTGCGTTTGACGGCGACGGCGACCGTTTGATTGCCATCGACGAGAACGGTGACGTGGTCGATGGCGACATGATCATGTACATCTGTGGGAAGTATTTGAGCGAGCAAGGCCGCTTGAAAGACAATACGATTGTCGCAACGGTCATGAGTAACCTCGGCTTCCACAAGGCGGTTGAAGAAGCGGGCATGACGGCGCTTCAAACGGCAGTCGGTGACCGTTATGTCGTCGAAGAGATGAAGAAACACAATTACACACTCGGTGGCGAGCAGTCGGGTCACTTGATCTTCCTCGATCACTCGACGACAGGAGACGGGATGCTCTCTGGCGTTCAGCTCGCCCAAATCGTCAAATCGACAGGGCGCAAGCTGTCTGAACTCGCAGCGGAGATGCCAGTGTACCCGCAAAAACTCGTCAACATACGTGTAACGGATAAGAACGAGGCGATGAACGGTGAACGCGTCCTCGCGACGATTCAAGAGGCAGAGGCGGAAATGAACGGGAACGGGCGCATCCTCGTCCGCGCGTCGGGCACGGAACCGCTCGTCCGTGTCATGGCGGAAGCGCCGACAGCAGAAGAATGTGACCGTTACGTCGAAAAAATCGCCCAAGTCGTACGTGAAGATTACGGTGTGGAAGGATAATTTTATCCAAACAGGGAATAACACAAGGGAATCCAACTGTGGATTCCCTTTTTGTTTCCGTTTTGTCACTGTGAAATCTAGTGATTTTCTTGACGAATGGGGGTGTGATTTGTACTATTAAGAGCGTGACCTTAGAAACGGAGGGGCACAGAGTACGAGAAAGCGCCAGAACTCTACGGAGTTGACGAGGACGAAGGTGATCGAGATTTTCGGCGGATGCCTTCTAGTCGCCTGTCACGACTAAGAATCTTTCAGTAAAACGCCCGGGTGACCGGACGGACAAAGTGAAAGACGATGACAGCTCTTAGAAAAAGCCCGTTTCCTTTTTCGAGAAATCGAATATAGAGGAGAATTGTTTATGTGTGGAATTGTAGGAATGATTGGGAATACCGGAGCGAAGGAAATCCTTCTCAAAGGTCTTGAGAAACTCGAGTACCGCGGCTATGACTCGGCTGGCCTTGCGTTGATGCAAGACGGTGTCAACGTTCACAAGGAAGTCGGACGCATCGCCGCGCTACGCGAAATCGTCCCAGCAGAAGTAGACGGCACGATTGGAATCGGCCACACACGTTGGGCGACACACGGGGTGCCGAGCGTCCCGAACGCCCACCCGCATCAGAGCACGACGGGCCGCTTTACGCTCGTCCACAACGGCGTCATCGAGAACGACGAGCAGCTCAAGGCGACGCTCGACGTCCCGTTCAAGTCGGAAACGGACACGGAAGTCATCGTCCAGTTGATGGAGAAGAACTTCGTCGCGCTCGGCGACGTCGAATCGGCGTTCCGCAAGACGCTCGCTGAGCTCCACGGCTCGTACGCGATCGCGATGATCGACTCAGAGGACGAAGAGCGCCTCTACATCGGCAAGAACAAGTCGCCGCTCCTCGTCGGTCTCGGCGACGGCACGTTCAACGTCGTGGCGTCTGACGCGATGGCGATGCTCCAGGTGACGGACCAGTACCTCGAGCTCCACGACGGCGAGATCGTCATCTTGACGCGCGAGTCGGCGACGATCAAGACGCTCGACGGCGAGGTATTGGAGCGCGCGCCTTACACGGCCGAGATCGATGCCTCAGACATCGAGAAGGGCACGTACGCGCACTACATGTTGAAGGAGATGGACGAGCAACCGGCCGTCATCCGCAACATCATCCAGCACTACCAGAACGACGCCGGTGACATCGAGCTCACGGAAGGCGTGCGCTCGCTCGTCTCTGAGGCCGACCGCATCTATATCATCGCTTGCGGTACGAGTTACCACGCTGGTCTCGTCGGCAAACAGTTGATCGAGCGCGTCGCAGGTGTACCGACTGAAGTGCACGTCGCGTCAGAGTTCGGTTATAACATGCCACTTCTCACGGAGAAACCGTTGTTCCTCTTCATCTCACAATCAGGTGAGACAGCGGACAGCCGCGCCGTCCTCGTCGAAGTGAAGAAGCGCGGTTACAAAGCGCTCACACTCACGAACGTTGCCGGTTCGACGCTCTCGCGTGAGGCGAACGAGACGATGCTCCTTCACGCCGGCCCGGAGATCGCGGTCGCGTCGACGAAAGCGTACACGGCTCAAATCGCGGTGCTCGCGATTCTTGCCTACGACATCGCTCGTGCGAACGGGAAGAAAGTACCGTTTGACCTCATGACAGAACTCGCGCGCATCGCGACGATCATGGATTCGGTTATGGCACAAAAAGAAATCTTCGAGCAGTTGGCTGACAAGTTCTTGAAAGAATCACGCAACGCGTTCTTCCTCGGTCGCGGCATGGATTCATACGTCGGTCTTGAAGGGGCCCTCAAGCTCAAAGAGATCTCGTATATCCAAGCGGAAGGCTATCCAGGTGGAGAGCTCAAGCACGGACCGATCGCGTTGATCGAGGACGGCACACCGGTCATCACACTCGTCTCGCAACCGAACACGCACCTCAACATCCGCGGAAACATCAAGGAAGTTGTCGCTCGTGGCGCAGTTGCCTGCACGATTTCGATGGAAGGGATGGAACACGAGAGCGATTCATTCGTCTTGCCACGTGTCGAGCCACTCCTCACACCACTCGTGACGGTGTTACCGCTTCAACTCATCTCGTATTACGCGGCACTCGCGCGTGACTGTGATGTCGACAAGCCACGTAACTTGGCGAAATCGGTAACAGTTGAATAAGTGACAAGACCAAGGTGGAGACACCTTGGTCTTTTTTGTGAACGTTTCTGTATAATCGTGGAACAACAGGGGGAAATCTCGTTTCGATTCGATGGAAACGGTAATAGAAAAGTATAAGCCTATAAGGGAGATGGGGATCATGAATATCGTCCATGGAAATCATCATATGCATTGGGCGATTGGTTTGTTGATTGGATTTGTCTCATTTCTGCTCAGCAGTTTTCTGTTCAGTCTCTTCATTGAAGCGGGCGTCCTCGTCACCTTCCTCACGGGTGGTGTCGGTAGCGGGCTTCTGTTCGTCCTGCTTGGCTACCGTGAACATCTCATTCGAAACGTCGGGTTAAGTACGATTGGTATGGTCGGTGCGATTTTGCTCGGATTTGCCGTCGGTGAAATGACCGCCTCGCTTGTGCCGTCTGTCGGGGAGTCATTTGCCAATGCTATGTTTTTAGTCACTGTGACGACAGTGTTTGGTACGGTGTTAGGGGTGATTGTTTTTGGTAAAAAAACGTTCAGATTCTTCTTCGGGATCAGTCTATTGACGGCACTTGCTTTGACCGTTCTGATTGAAGTGACGAACATCATGCAAGGACAATTCTGGCAAGGCGTCGACTTGAACTACGTGCTGATTGTGACAACGATCGGTATGGTGGCGGGGTTAGCGCTTGGGTTGTTCGAAGATGTGAAACGCGTCCATTAAAGATCGTCTTCGGACGGTCTTTTCAATTTGCTAACAAATCGAGTCAGACCCGCATATCAAATATTGATGAAGGGAAGTGACAGATAGAAGGGAGCGATTTGATGAAACAAAAAAAATGGGCAACGACACTTGGTGCCATGCTACTTGCGACGTCACTTGCCGCATGCGGTGGCACGGGTGATACGACAGAAGAAGATCAAGCAATCGATGTGACCGAGGAGCACAACGCAGAACAAGAAGAGGCGCATGGCACGATGGACCACTCGGGTTCCGGTGAAGTGCCGGACGGCCTACAGGAAGCATCGAATCCGACATACCCGGTCGACTCGACAGTCGTCATGACTGCAGACCATATGCTCGAGATGGAAGGTGCCGAGGCAAAAATCGTTGGCGCCTATGATACGACAGCGTATGCGGTGACGTACACCCCGACCGATGGCGGCGAACCGGTCGAGAATCACAAATGGGTGATACATGAAGAACTCGACACGACCGAGGACGCGCCGCTCGCCGATGGGACCGAAGTGACGCTTCGAGCCGACCACATGGAAGGCATGGACGGAGCGAACGCGACCATCGACTCGAGTGAAGAGACGACCGTCTATATGGTCAACTTCATGCTCCAGGACGGGGAAGAAGTGACGAACCACAAATGGGTGACGGAAGATGAGTTAGAACCGAAAGAATGACCTTCGATGTGAAGGTCTTTTTTTTATGAAATGCAATATTTTTTTATTGATTAACAATAAAATCACTTATATGCTAGAGACACCAAATGAAGTGAGGTGTCGACAACATGAAGCGAGAGACATGGTTTTTAAAGTTAGCTGTCATCGTCCTGACCCTTCCGGTCATCGGAGGCTGTGCTTTGGCATTACCGCATATATGGCGGGAAGCGACAGTGAGCGGCGGGTGGGTGCAAGCCTCGATTCAGCCGATTGTGATTGGAATGTATGTGGCGGCCGTTCCGTTTTTCTACGCGTTGTATCAGACGTTCAAACTGCTTGGATACATCGATCGAGACGAGGTGTTTTCACTCGAGACGGTCCGTGCGCTCCGTCACATCAAGTATAGTGCCGTCATCATCACCGCCGTTTACGCGATGACGTTACCGTTCTTCTACTGGTTCGCCGAACGCGATGACGCGCCGGGATTCCTCCTGATCGGTCTCGTCTTTGTCTTTGCCTCGTTCGTCGTTGCCGTCTTTGCCGAGTTGTTACAAAAACTGTTGAGACGAGCAATCGACATGAAACAAGAAAACGATTTGACGGTGTGAGGTGAGACGATGGCGATTATCGTAAATGTGGATGTCATGTTGGCGAAACGAAAGATGAGTTTGACCGAGTTGTCGGAAAAAGTCGGCGTGACGATGGCAAACCTATCGATTTTAAAAACCGGGAAAGCGAAAGCAATCCGTTTCTCGACGCTCGAAGCAATCTGTCAAGCGCTCGACTGTCAGCCGGGCGACATTTTGGAATATCGGGAAGACTGATCGACAGGGCGAGTGCCCTGTTTTTTTGTGGAGGTTGAAACATTTTTCATCACGTTGCGTATAAGACAGGAAAGACGAATGAAAAAGGGGAAATAAGATGGTCCAGACATGGAATGAACGGGCGTACGAAGCACTGAAAGGAAAGAACTTGACGTTACTTGGGTGGTCATTTGTCTGTGCGTTCATACTGGAGGCAGGAACAATAGTGGACCCGACGTTATACGGGATGACGACAGACACACTGTTCGCTAGTGGCATGTGGTTAATCGGCAGCGCGGTCGTTTCCTTCATGCTGTATCCGATCATCATCGGTTACCACTGGGTGTTACTGGGGACGGTACGAGGAGAGGAAAGTCAGTTCAAGCACGTGTTTCGACCGCTTCGTCAGCGGTATGACAAACATGTGGTGGCCACGATTGTCGTGACGGTATATCAACTGTTATGGACACTGCTCTTTCTCGTACCAGGCATCATCAAATATTTTTCTTATGCGTTCACGTTTTTTATTTTGCGCGATGAGCCTAATTTGTCCATCCGTGAGTCCATCACTAAGTCGCGCGATTTGATGCGGGGGCGAAAAGGCGAGGCGTTCAAGCTGATCTTGCCGTTCATTCCCGTATATGTGCTCGGATTGACGCTGTTCTTCTACTTTAATACCGTTTTTCTCGCTGCATTGTCTTTATTCGTAGCGACCGCCCTCATCCGCCCGTTCATCGTCAGCCGTTTCGCCGTCATGTATGAAGACGCACGCCACGAGTATGATGAGCAATGGAATCGGTCGGCGTGAAGCGCATCGGTTCCGGCGTATAAGTCCTCGGTCATGATACAATCTTCCTGACAGAAGGGGGAATGGACATGAACATCGGCATTATCGGAGCGGGATTGAGCGGGATTGTCGCAGCACGCGAGCTCACCCGTCACGGTCATACAGTTGAATTGATTGAAAAAAGTCGGAGCGTCGGGGGACGCTTGGCGACGAGACGGATTAGAGACGGCAAAGCTGATCACGGGGCGGTCTATTTCACTGTACGCGGGGAAGAACTCAAACAAGAGGTCGCCGACTGGCAGACGAAAGGGTGGGTCAACGTGTGGTACGCCGACCCGTATCCGCGCTACGTCGCCGTCGACGGGATGAACGCCTTGGCCAAACGGTTGTCTGACGGATTGACCGTCCATTTAAACGAGCGAGCCGAAGCAGTTACGATGATGGACGAGGCGGTCATTGTACGGACGGATGTAACGACACGACCGTACGACCGTCTTCTCATCACGTCACCGCTCCCGCAGACGTTTGACTTGCTCGCGGATTTTCCGATTGACACGACGTTACATGGATTGACGTATGCCCCGACGTTCGTCGGCTTGTTCGAATTCGGAAACGAGGTAACCATCGGTCCGGACGGGATTCTCGACACGGGCTTGGCATCGGGTCTGTTAAAAGTTATCAACAACCGTCAAAAAGGTGTCTCGGCGACAGAACTCGTCAGCGTCTATATGGACGAGTCTTGGAGCGAGGAATGGTACGACCGTCCGGAAGACGAGACGCTTCACGAAATCGAGCGCCTCTTGCAGACAGTGACGGCGTCTGTGATTCAATCGAGCCAGTTGAAGCGGTGGCGCTATGCGCAGGCGACCGACGTCTGGAACGAGCCATACTATCGATTGCGTGACGAGCCGATTTTCTTGGCCGGTGACGTCTTCCTCGAGCCGGACGACGCCTCAGGTCGAACGCGATTTGAGAGTGCATACGTCTCAGGACTCCGCGTCGCGGAAGCGATGCGCTAAACCTTCTTCGGAAGGTTTTTTTCATGACCGTGCCGAATAGTCAGACATACGAAATGGAAAGGGGGATCAGACATGGGGATGGTTGGCGCATACATGCGTGTATCGGCCGAAGAGTTGACAGGGCTGCTTCACGAACCGGACCGCTTCGAGGAGCTCGTAGAGGACGAGGGTCGGCAGAGCGATATCGACAAGGCGTGGCACGGGCTTTATTTCTTGTTGACCGGGGAGACGGACTTGGACGAGATTGACCGCCATTCGCTCGGGAAAGTGGTATTTGGGGGCGACGTCTTGGACGAAGAGGCGGGACTCGCTTATTTGACGCCGGAGGAAGTGGCGGATTTGTCCGCACGGCTTCAGTACATCGAACTCGATGCGCTTGAAGCGCGCTATGACATCACGACGATGAATGAGCAACAACTGTATCCGTTTGAGAGCGAATGGGGACTAGAAGAGAAACAGTATTTATTCGAACAGTTCGATGAGTTGAAGCGTGTTTTCAAACAAGCGGCTGACGAAAACGGGGCGCTCGTCACATGGATTGGCTGAGCGTAAAGCCGTTATGCCGTCATGACGAAGCCTGCTTGTACGCGTTCGAGTGTGAAAACCGTGCGTATTTTGAGCGTTCGGTCCCGAGCCGAGGCAACGCAACGCCTACTATGAGCCGGAGTCGTTTCGTCAGTCACTCGAGCGCCTTTTGGCCGAACAGGCGAACGGTGAGGGCTATTATTACTTGATTTGGAAGGATGACACAATCGTCGGACGCCTGAACGTTCGTCACACTGATGCTGAGACCGGGGAAGTCGGCTATCGAATTGGGACGGCTTATGTCAGAAGCGGGTATGCCACGGAGGCTTTACGGCAATGGCTGACGTTTAAGTTACCACGGTTCAGGCGCTTCATTGCCGAGACGACGAACGACAATGTGGCCTCTCAGCACGTGTTAAGACGTGTCGGATTCATCCGCGAGGGTGCGGAAAAACAAATTGAATGGGCAGGACAACTGCTCACGTTCTATACATACGTATATCAACTCGACCGATGAGCAACGACTGCATCGGTCGTTTTTATTGACTGCTGTTAGTTTAGGGCATAAACTAGATAAATATAGTTTAGGGGGTAAACCAACGATGAAAGAATTGATGCGGGAAGCCGTTCAATTATTTGAAGAAGTCATGTTTCAAGGTGCCGAACACGTCATCGATGCGATGGAAGGCGACGTCTGGCGCGAATATTCACGCGAACAGCTGCAGTTGTTGAAGTTGCTCGAACAATTTGGGCCGATTCAAGCCGGACAGTTGGCGCAAAAACAAGGGGTGCATAAAAGCGCCGTCTCGAACCGCTTAAAAAAACTCGTCGACAAAAACCTTGTCGTCAGCCGACGCGGTCAAGACCAACGCGAGCGGTTGATTGAATTGACCGAGGCCGGACGACGCATCGTCGAAGAGGCGGATGCGGCCGTGTACCGTTACGTCGAATCGTTACTCGACGGAAAGATTGACGAGGCAGAAATCGAACAGTTCGTCCGGACGTTCCGGAAAATCAAACAGCTGCTTCGGATTGGGGAGGAATGAGCATTGCGTAACATCATTCAATGGCGGTGGGGGATCTTGATCGGTCTCATCGTCTTAACAGCCGGCTTGTTTATTGCGGCACCTAACTTAACAAAGCAGGCCGAAGAGGCCGGAAGCTTCCAACTCGCTGAAGACATGGACTCGCAACGGGCCCAAGACATCTTGACCGCTGCCGGGAAGAGTGACAAAACGATTTCACTCGTCTACGAATTTGACTCGCTTGGGGAGGCCGAACGGGCTGATATTTCCCGGGTCATCCGTGACATCGAAACGCGCGACGATGTCGTCAAGGACGTCCTCGACCCGTTCGAGAATGAAGAGACCAAAGCACAGCTCGTTTCAGAAGATGCGCGCATCGTGCTCGTCCCAATCACGGTCGAAGGTTCGATGGAGGCCATCAACGCCTTCGCAGATGATGTACGAATGAACGTCTTACCCAAAGATGAGACGGTGTACATCACTGGAGAAGAGATTATCAATAACGATGTGAACTTGAGTGCGCAGGAAGGCTTGAAGAAAACGGAAATCATCACCGTCGTCTTGATTTTCAGCTTGCTCCTCGTCGTTTTCCGCTCCATCGTGACACCGTTCATCCCGCTCATCGCGGTCGGCTTCACGTACCTTCTCAGCCAATCGTTCGTCGCGTTCTTCGTCGATTGGTTCGGCTTCCCGGTCTCGAACTACACGCAGATTTTCCTCGTGGCGATTCTGTTCGGGATTGGCACGGACTACTGCATCTTGCTCCTCAGTCGGTATAAAGAAGAGCTCGGGGCCGGTCACACGATTGAAGACGCAATCGTCAACACGTATAAGACGGCCGGTCGGACGGTTCTCATTAGCGGGCTCGCCGTGTTCGTCGGTTTCGCCTCGATCGGTTTTGCCGATTTCCCGATTTTTAAATCGGCCGTCGCGGTCGCCGTCGGGATTGCGGTCTTACTTCTTATTTTGTTCACCGTCGTCCCGTTCTTTATGGCAACGCTCAAACATCGCTTGTTTTGGCCATCGAAGAAAGCGGGCGAACATCACGACAGTCGTCTTTGGGCCACCTTTAGTCGGCTATCGGTCAACCGTCCGTTCATCTCGATTCTCGTCGTCGCCGCAATTACCGTGCCTGTCTTGTTCACGTACGATGACGCTCGGTCATTCAATACAGTCGATGAGATTGGAGATGACTATGACTCGGTCAAAGGGCTCAATTTAATTTCAGAAGGGTTCGGGAAAGGCGAGTCACTCCCGGTTCAAGTCATTTTGAAACAAGATGGCGCGCTCTCTGAAGCGGAGATTCCGTATATCGAGAAGTTCTCGAGTGAACTTGAAAAAATCGATGGGGTGAGCGGCGTCCGTTCGGTGACACGTCCGACCGGTGACGTCATCGATGACTTCTACGTCGATACTCAGCTTGAACAAGTAAGTGAAGGGCTGGCGGAAGCGGAGACAGGCCTCGGTGACGTCCAAGATGGCCTCGCGCAAGTACAAACCGGTCTTGACGCCGTTGTCGCTCAGCTGCCAGCTGGAGCCTCGAACGCGGGGGCGCCACTTGCGGAAGCAGCGGCAGGGCTGGGTCAATTGAACGCCCAGCTTGGTCTCATCGGACAAGGCTTGACGGTCACACAAAACATTCCAGCGACGGTAGCCGGTCTCGGCCAAGTCTCCGTCGGACTCGGACAAATCGAGGCCGGGATCAATGAAGCTGCCTCGGCTTTAACGGCACAAGGTGCGCAAGTTGGAGAACTTGGGGTCGGCCTGTCTCAGCTCGCCACCGGAGTCGGTGAAGCCAACGCTGGCTTGTCCCAAATTGAAGCGGGATTAGGCGAGGCCGTGTCTTTCTTATCGGCACTTAGTGAGGCGGATAGTTTACGTGACACAGGCGTCTATTTACCGGAAGGGACATTGACGTCCGATACGTTCGCACCGGCCATCGACCGTTACGTGTTCGATGATGGGACCGCGACGCAACTCGAAGTCGTACTCGACATGGATCCGTACTCACCAGAAGCAATCGATACGGTCGAAACGGTGAAAGAGACGATGGACCGCCTCGTCATAGATACCCCGTTTGAAGCGGCTACGATTGGTTATGCCGGCATTTCGAGTATCAATAGTGACTTGAACACGACGTCGACGAACGACTTCAACCGAACGGTCGCCATCATGCTCGTGACGCTCTTTGTCGTCATGGCGATGCTGTTCCGTTCAATGATTATGCCGCTCTATATGATTGGCTCGCTCTTGTTGACGTATTACACGTCAGCGGCCATCACAGAGCTCATCTTCGTCGAAGGACTTGGCTATGACGGGATCAGTTGGGCCGTTCCGTTCTTCGGATTCGTCATGTTGATTGCACTCGGCATCGACTACTCGATTTTCCTTCTCGATCGATTCCGGGAAGAAACGATTAGCGGCATGACGGTACGTGACGCACTCGTCCACTCGATGACGAAGATGGGGACAGTCATCATGACCGCCGCCGTCATCCTCGCGGGTACGTTCGGGGCGATGATTCCGTCGGGCGTGCTCAGTCTCGTTCAAATCGCGACGATCGTCATCACCGGACTGTTACTATACGGATTGATCGTGTTGCCGCTCCTTATCCCTGCGATCACCGTATCGTTCGGGGACGGGGTATGGTGGCCATTCAAATCGAAAGATGAAAATAAATAAGTACCATTCGTCATGTATTTCTAGGACAACAAACGCAGCGGTTGCTGGTATTTGTTGTCCTATTTTTATTTGTTGAGTCAATATGAAGAAAATTGCGAAAAATGGACTAAACATGTTCACATCACGCACCGAAATGTATATAGACTCTTACTTTTCTTGAAAGAAGGCAACAATCATGGTGAATCATTTTGAAAAAATGAGTTCGTTACTCGTATCGCGGATGTTAATCATTTTATTTTTCCTCTCTTATCCGATTATGGGAATTTTGTATTGGCTGGGTGAGCTTGCTGGACAGGATGCCATTAGTTTTATTATGACAGGGACAATTATTCAGATTGGAACGTGGCTCGGTTATCGCTTTTACGTAGAAAAGCCTTGGTTGAAGTACGGTCTGGTCACACTCATGTATATCGCTGCTTCAGCGATTATTTATACCTTGCCCGGTGCGGCGATTCAAAACATCGTCTTTTTATATATTATATTGATGTTGATGTATTTGAATCGTCATCTTGTGTTGTACGGTAGTGTTCTCAGTTTACTCATATCAATTGCAGCTGTCGGGATAGGCCGTTTTTCATTTACCACGCCAGTTGACCTCGTGATTTGGTTCACTGTGCTCACGATGGCGTTATCTGGCGCCTACTTTGTCTCCTTCTTCGGTGCAAAATTATTACATGAGACGTTCGCCCAACAACAACAAGCAGAACAGCATGCGAGTGAGGTGGAACTCACCATGGCGAAGACGACAGCGAGTGCGACAACGCTTCATGGTGCGGTATTTACAATGAATGATTCCGTCGATTCTGTCACGAATGCGTCGGAACAAGTCACGGCACAAATTGATTCGATGACGAAACAAACGTCTGAACAAGCAGGTTTGATTCAAAACGTCGCCTCGCAAATTCAGTCAACCGTACAGGCATTTGAGCGAATGCAACAACAGCTTCAAGACACAACATCACAAGTGAACGGTGTCCTACAAGATGCCCAAATGTCACATGAAAATATGGACTCGACAGAACGGTCGCTTGCTGAACTGAACTTAAGTATCGGCGAAGTGAATCAGGCGTTTAAAGGATTGACCGAGCGATTCCAAGAGGTCCGGACTATCACGGGCACGATCCAGCAGATTTCGTCTCAGACGAACCTACTGTCGCTCAACGCTTCAATTGAGGCAGCGCGAGCGGGGGAACACGGAAAAGGATTTGCCGTCGTCGCGACTGAGATTCGAAATTTATCGGCACAAACGGCCCAAGCCTCATCTCAAATCAATGACATTATCCAACTCGTCATGCAGGAGGTACAAGTGACGGAACGTGCCATCGATGGCAGCACAGAACGTTTGTCGACGCAGGAAGAACAAGTCCGTAAGAGCGGGACATCGATTCTTTCTATGATTCAAACGACAGATACGGTCGCTAGGACAGTCGATGAGACATCACTCCAGCTCCAAGTTGTCGTTTCAGAATTGAACAAAGTTCATCAAGTGACGGGTGACATGACGGCATTGATGACGGCGCTCGAAGTGAGCAGTCAAGACGTTCATGTGCTGACGATGTCACAGCAAGAAGCGTTAGCTTCGTTGAAAGATCAAATTGAAGAACTGAACGAGATTGCGAACGAACTCGTCTAAACGATGGACACGCCTTTACAAATAGGCGTGTCCATTTGCGTATACATCTCTTCCAAAACGGGAACAGTTTTGCGTCAGTCCTAAAATGAGGAGGAATCGCGTATGGCCATTACGATCACCGCTATTTTGAAGGCACATCCAGGAAAAGAAGAGGCGCTACGGCAAGCGCTCGACGAGGTCATCCCCCCGTCGAGACAAGAAGAAGGATGTTTGACGTATGTGCTCCATGAGTCAATTGACGCCCCAGGTACGTTTGTGTTTTATGAGCAATACGAAGACGAGACGGCGCTCGACCATCACATCAACTCACCACACTATCAAGCATACCGACAGGCAGCAGAGACGCTGCTCGCCGTCCGTGACGTGTATCGTCTGCGTGAAATCTGAAAGGAGTCCATCCGATGATTACCCAATCGATAATCCCGTGCATTTGGTTTGAAGGCGACGTCGAGGCAATTGCGGAATGGTACGTGTCGAAGTTTCCCGATTCATTCGTCGACTATACGACGAAACTGACGGACACGCCATCAGGCGAGACGACGGTTGTGACCGTCTCGCTGGCGGGACAGTTCTGTCAACTGCTCGGGGCCGGTCCGTTGAAGGAGCGAAATCCGTCCATCTCGTATATGGTCACGTTCCCGACGTCGGAAGAGGTGGAGACACTGTGGAGCGAGCTTATAGATGGAGCAGAGGTGCTTATGCCGCTCGACACGTATGACTTCAGCGAGCGCTACGGCTGGTTGAAGGACAAGCACGGTGTCTCCTGGCAAATCGTGCCGTGGGAGATGGAAGAGATGTTGATGACCGGAACAAAGGAGCAGTTGGCGCGCGTGACCGAGGCGTTTTTGCCGATGAAAAAGATCGATGTGGCGACGCTCCGGAAAGTCTACTAAAAACAAGCCGTCCCGATTAGTCCGGGGCGGCTTGTTTGTCGGTTTGTGTAAGGGCGGATAAGGCGTCTTTTTCGACGATGATGTCGGAAAGGCGTAACTGGTCGGCCGCTTCGTCAATATACGGCGCGCAGGCGTCGAACGGGAGCGGGTCTCCTGAATCGATTGCATAACACGTGCCGGCCCCGAACGGCTTCGTCAAATCCGGGTCGAAGTAGACATCGTCGTAACGGAACGAGCCGTTTCGGAACACGGTCAAGTTGGGCTCGTCATCGAGAAGCGAACTTCCGAGCATATAGCCGGGCGTCATCCCGAGCAACTCGAGGATGGTCGGGGCGAAGTCGAGTTGACCGCCGCTCGCTTGCATCACCTCGCCACGCGCGAGCCCGGCCGGTTTGATATAGAGCGGTACTGCCCGGTCGAGCGTAAAGACCTCGGTGACGGATATGGCCCCTTCTTTCTCGGCCATCTCGTCGCCGGGGGCGGTCAACCCGTTGTCGTGGTCGCCGTAAAACACAACGAGCGTGTCGTCCCACATGCCGTTCGCCTTCAACGCGTCGACCATCGACCCGACGGCCGTATCGACATAGTGGACGGTGTGATAATAGTTTTGGAGGAGCGGGTCGTCATAGCCGGACAAGTCGAGCCGTTTCTCGCGGTCCGGGATGTCATACGGCGTATGGCTCGTCAAGGCGACGACGAACGAATAGAATGGCTGCTCGAGCGTCTCCATGAAACGGACGGACTCCGTCAAGAAGTCTTGGTCGTTGAGCGCCATGCCGATCACTTCACCGTCTGGGTAGTCCTCTGCGGAGAAGAAGTGATTGAAACCGATGTTTTCGTAAAAGTTATCCCGATTCCAGAACGTCTTATCAAACGCATGCATCGCCGCCGTGTCGTAACCGGCCGCTTTCAATCGTTTAGGCAAGGCGTCGAACGTGTGGTCGGCGTACTGGGTGTAGACAGATCCCGACTTGACCGGGTAGAGCGACGTGTTGACGGTGAACTCCGCATCCGACGTCCGGCCCTCATGTGTCTGGTGATAGACGTTCGGGAAATAAAGCATCTCGTCGCGGAGCGCGTTCAAACTTGGTGTCACGTCTTGACCGTTGATGACTTGGCCAATCACAGACGCTTGAAACGACTCGAGTTGGACGACGATGACGTTCGTGTCGGACGAGGCGCTCACGGTCGCGGAAGACAAGGCGGCGACGTTGGATTGGTCGACGTCGGTCACCGCCGTCCCGAGTCCAGCCCCGTCACGGAGGCCACGCGCGGCGTCTAAGCCGTGATAACCCCAAAATCCGTATTTATAGTACTCACGCATGTTCGAGATGGCCGTCCGGTCGTCCGGTGGATAATTGACAATAAGCGGAACGCTATACAGCATAAGTCCGGCTAACAAACCGAGACCAGCCGCACGAAGTCCTCTCGTCTCTCGAACGGGGTGCCGTTTTCGATACATCACGATTGCCCCAAAAACGAGTAAGTCGGCGAAAAAGAGGAAATCGGTCGCCTGAATCAACGTCAAGAATCCACCGCCGACGTCACCCATCTGGCCGGCATCTGACAAGAGCGCGACCGACAAGACGTTTCCGAAATAGCGGTAATACCAAGCGTCCGAGATGAGCAAGGTGCTATGTAAAAATAGCGAGGCGAGGAGGATCCATCTGCGAACGTTCGGTCGAACGAGTAATGCCCAGCTCGTCATCATGAGGATCATGCCGACGTTGACGAGGAAGAAGTGGAATGTGAATGCACTCGTCGTCAGCACGCTGAATAAATAGAGCTTGAGGAGCGAGAGAATCAAGTAAGTCCAATAATCGAGATATTTCATGCGTTGCCTCCAAGAAAACCAAGTTGGTTAAGTGTTCCTGTTTTCAAGTGGCCAAAAACATCACGGTGTACAAAAAAAGTGAGGCGCGTCGCCTCACTTGATTAAAAACGAGTCCCGAAGTTCGATGATCGTGCCTTCCGGGGCTTTTAATTTGCTTAAATAGCCGTCGACGACGAAGTAGATGTTGCCGCCCTGTTTCGGTAAGAACGGTACATCGAGCGCCTCGAGCCGTCGCACTTCTGTTTCGAGGTCGTCTACGTACAGAGCGAAATGGACAGGGCCGGCCACGTGTTTCGAATAGGGGGTCAACGTCTCGTCGACTTTTGCCGTCTGGAGCTCGATGTAAAAGTCGCCGAGCTTGAGCCAGCTATTGAACGCCCGTGTATGAAAGTCAGGCGATTCCTGAACGAGTTCGAATCCAAGCGCTTCATAGAATCGTTTAGACGCCTCATAGTCGGGCGTTTGGATGCAGAGATGGTGGATTTGTTTCATCGTATCACTCCTTTCTTTTAGTTTAGCGAATCCATATTGGAAACGGAACTTTTCATGGGCAAAGGGCGTATAGGATACCGGGGAGGCGAAAGGATGGATACGGAAGTGTTAACGATTCAACCGGTTGATAACACGAACCGGGACGTCGTCATCGGCTTGACCGTCGCTGCGGAGCAGTCCCGCTTCATCGAAACGAATGCGGAATCGCTTCGCGAGATGGAAGTCGACGTCAAATACGCGTGGCAGTGCTATGCGCTTTGTCTCGACGAACGACCGGTCGGCTTCATGATGATTGGGGCGGAGAACAAAATCGACCGCTACGTGTGGCTCGACCGTTTTATGATGGATGCGCATGAGCAAGGACGGGGGCTTGGATCACGTTTTCTACAGTTGGCGCTCATCTTCATTCAAGACCGATTCGACGTGGATGACATCGTCCTCAGTTTACACGCGGCAAATGAACCGGCGAAGCGGTTTTATCAGCGAGGTGGATTCGTCGATAGCGGCCGCATCGACGAATGGAACGGAGAAGCGATTTGGGTGTATCACGTCAAACAGGGACAACCGTCATGAGGCGGTCGTCCCTGTTTTCGTTGTGGTCGCTTTAACCGAATTCCCGGCCATGAAGAAACAGATGATGGCGATGAAGCCGAAGAGAGGGATGAACCAATTTTGCACCAACAGATCCATGACGGTCGGTTCCTCAGGCCAAACGCCTGTAGCGACCAAGGCGTGCCAACGCGTATACGCCGCGATGCGCTCTAACGTAAATAACAGGGCGGTGATTACAAGAGCAGTCGCTCCAATCACCCCTGACTGTAATCGAGTCAATACGGTCACTCCTTTCGAATGATATACCCTTATTTTACCATTCGTTTGAACGAAAAGGAGAGGCCAAATGAATCAATTATTGCTTGAGAGCAGGCCGCAACTGTTTGACGCGAGCGAGCACAATCCAGCCGAGTAAGGCGCCGGTCACGCTCGAGGCGAGGAAGGCCGGGAAAAAGAAGAACGCGCCGAACTCAGTCCCCATCAAGATTTTCGCGTAAGGCACAGCGATGAGCGAGGCGATGACGCCCGTTCCAATCACTTCACCGAGTGCGGCGAAGGCGACGCGGTTCGTCTTCATATAGAAGATTCCGGCGAGAATTGCACCAATCATGCCGCCAGGGAACGCGAGTAGGGAACCGGTTCCTGTCATGACCCGAACCAGTCCGGTCACGAAGGCGACAAGGACGGCACCGAGCGGGCCGACGGTGACCGCCGCGATGACGTTCACCATATGTTGGATTGGGAAAGCCCGGGCGACTCCGGTCGGAATCGAGATGAACAATGAGCCGATAATCGCGATGGCGACGAGCATCGCCATCCAAGTGAGTTGTTGAATACGCATGGATCAGTCTCCCTTCAAAATGAAAACGCCACTTCTCCAAAAGGAAAAGTGGCGTGGAACAGACGAATCCCATGCCACTTCCCTACGCTGGTATGAGCCAGATCAGGTTCAAAGGGTCCGGCGTTTGCCGTCTCAGCCCGAAGGCTCCCCTAGTGGTCGTTTATTCGTTTAAGTATAACATAGTGTCATCATAAGCGTTCGATGGTTCATTCGTTCTTCTCGAGCAGATGTTTGTAATCGATTTCGTTCCAGAACAATGGCGCGATGGACTCGGGCCCTTTAAAGATTTCCCCGTCTCGGTCGTAGACGATGGCATACCCGCTCTTGACCTCAAACACAATCAAATCCGCGGTCACTTCGGTCACGCCGTCCCCGGCGATGATGATATCCTTGAGCGGCTCGCGGGCGATTGATACGCCCCATTCGTCGAGCTCGACGATGAGTGCGGACGTGTAGGCGTGACGATCGTAAATCGATTGAAACGCATCTTGTGTCAACGTGACGTCTTCCGGTGGGGCGCTCGTCCCATATTTCCGTTTCTCGACCTCCTCGACGAACTGTAAGAACGACGTTTCTTGCCAGAAGAGCGGGGCAATCGCTTCCGTCCCGTTCGCAATCAACCCGTCCTCGCCTTCAAACACCGTGGCGTACGTTCCATCGTCGAGTTGGAACGGATAGACGTCTGCATAAGTGTGGTGGATGCCGTTACCAGCGATGACGACCCGTTCGAACGTCTCACGATACGGCGTGAGTCCGTTCGCCTTGAGGGTTTCAAGTAATTTTTCGGCGACTTCATGTTGGTCAAAAACGTCCTTGAAGTCCTCCCGAGTCCATTCGGTCATGATTTCTGGCGCAGGTTCGTTCGAATCCGCTGGAATGACCGGCTTTTCGATTGGATCGGTACAGCCTGCAAGTAACAGTAGGCCCAACCCGAATATAAATAAACGTGTCACATTGCACCCCTTTGATTATACAAATTTTACCTATTCATAAAGAAGCGTAGCATGGATGGAAACGGATGAGAACCTATACACGTTTTCGTTGTGGTGTAGTAGGGCGTGATCCTGTCAGGTTAACTGAACAGAATCTGTACGACTGAACAGGGAACTGTCGGATTTTGGCGAACTGTTAAAGCAAACGAGCTATGAAGGAGCGAGTACGATGCCAAAACGAAAATTTGCCAACCGACGGGATTGGGAGCGGATTCTTGAACACCGCTATGCCCAGATGGACGTCCATGACGAACATTTCTCAGGGACGGTCGCCTTGTTTCAAATCGATGCGGTCCGGGCCCCGCAGTATAAGCAACATAACGGAGAGGAATTCATCGTGGCCGACGCCGGCTTTGCGTGGCTCCAATATTTCCCGGACAATGAACCGTTTGGGGTGACGGTCATGTTTGATGACACGGGTCACATCGTCCAGTGGTACATCGATATCGTCCAATCGATTGGCAAAGAGGACGGAATCCCCTATATGGACGACTTGTTGCTCGACATTTTAGTCTTCCCGAACGGGGACATCGTCCGAAAAGACGAAGATGAATTCGAGGAAGCGCGGTTGACGGGCGAATTGACACCGGAGCTCGTCGTCACCGGCTGGCGTGACTTCGAACAGACGCTCGACCGTATCGAGCGCCGTGACTTCGTCTACTTTGACCTTGCACAAGGGCATTACGAGACATTGAAGCAAATGCTTTGAACGTGCGGCTTCCTTTGATACAGTGAAAGAAAAGCGCAGGGGGATGAACCATGAAACAGATTGACATCGATACGTGGCCACGAAAGAAGCATTACGAGTTTTTCAAGGCGTTCGCCGCCCCACATTTTAACGTGACGGCGACGCTCGACGTCACAAAATTACATACGCATGCGAAGACGACCGGACAATCGTTTTTCAAGCTGTTCTTATACGGGGTGGTCAAGACGGCGAACACGATTCCGGAATTTCGATACCGCATGCGCGGAGAGACCGTCGTCGAACATGACGTCGTCCATCCGTCGTTCACCGTCATGATGGACGGGGACGTCTTCAATTTTTGTACCGTCTCGTTCAAAGAGTCGTTCCCTGCGTTTATGGACACCGTCGCGTCGCGAATGGAGGAGGCGAAGCGAAACGTCTACGTCGGAGACGAGGAGTCGGATGATTTACTCTTTATCACGAGTGTGCCGTGGGTATCGTTCACGAGTATCAGCCATCCGATCAACGACGAGAAGCACGATAGCGTCCCACGCATCGCCTGGGGAAAGTTCACGGCAACGGGTGACCGAATGATGATTCCACTCTCCGTCCAAGCCCACCATGCCCTCGTCGACGGCGTGCACGTCGGCCGATTTTACGAAGCGCTACAGGCGTGGCTCAACGACTTGAGCGATTTACAAGTGCCGATCCGCGTCGAAGAGGAAGGACTCGACGAAGCGATTCGCCTTCGTGAGAACGGGGAACTCGAACGTGCCAAACAACTGCTCCTCATGTTGCTGCGCCAAGATGAGAAGAACCCTCGCCTGCACGCGCACTGTGCGTGGTGCTATGACGCACTCGGGGAAGAGCGACAAGCCGTTCCGCATTACGAACGGGCGATTCGCCTCGGCCTCACCGGAGACGAGTTACGGGAGACATACATCGGGCTCGGCAGTACGTACCGGGCACTCGGACGTTACGACGATGCCGAAGAGTTGTTCACGAAAGCGATTGAACAGTTCCCAGACATCGCGGCGCTCAAAGTGTTCCAAGCAATGACCCGTTACAACCTCGGACGTCACAGTGAAGCGACCGGCACGTTGCTCGAACTGCTCGCAAACCCGAATCCGGATGACAGCATCAAACGGTATCGTCGCGCCATCGCGTTTTATGCGCGTAACTTGGACGAGACGTATGATTAAGGAGGATCGAATGATCACGCTACAACCAATCACAGAACAAAACTGGTACACGTGTTGTCAGCTCACGTTGAGTGACGCGCAACAAGCGTATATGGAACCGAACGCGATCTCACTGCTACAGGCGATGTATGAGCCGACGCTGCGAGCGCGCGCGATTTATGAGGACGAGACGATGGTCGGGTTTCTTATGTACAACACCGTGCTCGAAGAATTGGGCGCGCGCTGGGTGTATCGCATCATGATTGACCACGCGCACCAAGGGAAAGGCATTGGCCGTCAGGCGACCGAACTCATGCTCGATGAAATGGGGCAGTTCGGCACCGAACCGATTGTTGTCGGCTATCATCCGGACAATACGGGTGCGCATCGATTATACGAAAGCTTGGGCTTCGTCGATGAAGGCGATCGCTTCGGGCGGGAGATGGCGGTCATTCGCCGCGCGTGACAAGACGAGGCAACTCGTCTTTTTTTTGAGACAAAATGATTGACCCATCAAATTTGTCATGTTATATTTATCTTGAATTAAAGATAATGAAATTTAAAGTATTGTTTTCTCTCAGCAGAGGAGGGGAACACATGGAACAACGGCAAACGTTAAAAGCCATCACGGTGTTGCTTCGGGCCTCGCAATCGATTCAAGACGTGGTCAAGCACGAAGTCGCCGAGTACGGGCTGAACCCGACCGAATTCTCGGTGCTCGAACTGTTGTATCATAAAGGCGATCAACCGATTCAAACGATCGGCAAAAAAGTGTTATTGACGAGCGGGAGCATGACGTACATCGTCGACCGGCTCGAAGCGAAAGGATACTTGATTCGCAAAGCATGTCCGAGCGACCGGCGCGTTACGTATGCGGCGCTAACTGATGAAGGTGACGCCCTCATGTCGCGCATCTTTCCAGCTCATGAACAACGGATGGACGATCTGTTCGACGGACTCGATTTAGCAGACACGATTACTCAATTGAAGACGATTGGCAAACGCGCCGAAGCGTCAAAAAATTTTAATTAATTATCTCGAAATCAAGATTTTGAAGGAGCGATTACGATGAATCATGTAAAAGGAATCCACCACGTGACGGCGATTACGAGTAGCGCCGAGAAGAACTATGACTTCTTTACGAACGTCCTTGGAATGCGTCTCGTTAAAAAGACGGTCAACCAAGACGACATCCAGACGTATCACTTATTTTTCGCCGACGATAAGGGGAGTGCCGGAACGGATATGACGTTCTTTGATTTTCCAGGGATCCCAAAAGGCGTGCACGGGACGAACGAAATCGCGAAGACGTCATTCCGCGTCCCGACCGATGAAGCCCTCACGTATTGGGTGCGCCGCTTCGACCGCCTCGGCGTGAAGCATGAAGGCATCACTGAGCAATTCGGTAAAAAGACGCTCGCATTCGTCGACTTTGACGATCAGGCGTACCAACTCATCTCAGATGAGTTCAACAGCGGTGTCGCCTCAGGGGAACCGTGGCAAAACGGACCGGTCCCGCTCGAATACGCGATTACAGGCCTCGGTCCAATCTTTATCCGCATCGCGGACTTTACGTATTTCAAACAAGTGATGGAGCAAGTCATGTTGTTCGAAGAAATCGGACAAGAAGGCGATGCGCATCTCTTTGAAGGGGGTGAGGGTGGAAACGGAGCGCAAGTCGTCGTCATCCATGACGAGACATCACCAGTCGCGCGCCAAGGGTTCGGAACTGTGCACCACGTTGCTTTCCGTGTCGATGACCGAAGCGTCCTCGATGAGTGGACAGCACGATTACAACAGTTCGGGTTACCGACGTCAGGCTATGTCGACCGCTTCTTCTTCGAATCGTCTTACGCTCGGGTCGCGCCACAAATCCTGTTCGAATGGGCAACGGACGGACCAGGATTCATGGGCGATGAGCCGTATGAGACGGTCGGTGAAAAATTGTCACTCCCGCCGTTCTTAGAACCGAAACGGGAACAGATTGAAGCAATGGTTCGACCGATCGATACGGTCAGAAGTACAAAAACGTTTGAGAAAGAATATGAGGGAATGAAATGAGCTTTTTAAATCGTTTATTTGGTAAACAAGAAGAACCAACCAACTCACAAGGAGGAACTACTATGTTAAACATTGGAATCGTACTCGGATCTACTCGTGAAGGACGCGTCAGCCCGCAAGTCGGAGAATGGGTGAAAGAACTCGCAGACAAACGCGGAGATGCGAACTATGAAATCATCGATATCGCAGACTTCAGCTTGCCACTTCTCGGTGAGCCAGGCGGCGACGCAACAGGTGCTGCAGCATGGTCTAAGAAAATCGCAGAGATGGACGGGTTCGTCTTCATCGTCCAAGAGTACAATCACTCGATCACAGGTGCCCTTAAAAACGCCCTCGACTACTTACGCGACGAATGGCACAATAAAGCAGCCGGGATCGTCTCATACGGTTCAGTCGGCGGTGCGCGTGCGACTGAACACTTACGCGGCGTGTTGAGCGAGCTCTTAATCGCCCACGTCCGTGTCCATCCGGCGCTCTCGCTCTTCACAGACTTCGAGAACGGGACGCACTTCGCACCGAAAGACGTTCAAGTTCAATCAGTGAACGATATGCTCGACCAGCTCGTCCCATGGACAGAAGCGATGCAGTCGGTCCGTGCCAAAGCGGCAGAAGCCATCGAAGCTGCAAACAACTAATAGATCGATCGACCAGCCTTTTCATGGGGCTGGTTTTTTTGTGTTCTTTTCAATTGGATTGCTGTCGTGTATCGTCTGTGAAAGAAGGGAAGAAGAGAAGATACATAATTATTGAAGGAGGAACAACGATGAAATGGATGATTTATGGCGCGAACGGTTATACGGGTGAACTGATTGCTCGTCAAGCGGTGAAGGAAGGATTGACACCTGTGCTCGCCGGAAGACGCGCCGAAGAGATCGAACGGCTCGGTCAAGAACTCGGGTGCGAGTCACGCATCTTTAGTCTATCCGTCGACAAAGCGACGGAGACGTTACAGGATATCGACCTAGTGCTCCATTGTGCCGGTCCGTTCACCGATACGAGTCAGCCGATGGTCGAGGTGTGTCTCGCCTCACATACACATTACCTCGATATTACCGGGGAAATCGAGGTGTTCGAATACATCCACTCGAAAAAACGGGCCAAACTTGCACAAGAAGCAGGCGTGTTGCTCTGTTCTGGTGTCGGGTTCGACGTCATCCCGACCGACTGCGTGGCGCGAAAATTAAAAGAACTCATGCCCGACGCGACGAACCTCGCCCTTGGCTTCTCGGCGGCGTCCGGCATCTCGCGCGGGACGCTGAAAACAGCCATCCGCGGTCTCGGGTCGAGCAGTGCCGAGCGGAAAGATGGAGAATTGACGCCATTCCCGCTTGGGGCGAAACGGCGTCACATCGACTTCGGACGAGGGAAAAAGACGGCCATCGCCATACCGTGGGGCGACGTCTCGACAGCTTTCTACACGACAGGCATCCCGAACATCACGACGTGGGTGCCGGTTCCGCCTGTCTATGCCTATGGCGCGCGGCTTTTGGCGTGGTTCGGCCCGATTCTCGGCAGCGACGTGGTACAAGGGAAACTGCTCCGCTACGTCGATGAACATGTGACGGGACCGGACGAGTCGGAGCGAGCGCGGTCCTCGACGCACGTCTGGGGTGAGGCGACGAACGCCTCGGGTCGAAAAGTGATCGTCCGGATCAAGACGGCGAGCACGTATGCCTTCACCGTGAACGGGGCGCTCGCCGTCGTCAAGCGTCTCGTTCATTCGGGGCATATCATCCCGGGCAGTTTCACGCCGGCGATGCTGTTCGGGTCACATTTCATCGAAGAGATTGAAGGGTCTTCTTCATTCGTTGTCGACGAGGTTCGGTTATAGTCCTGGACCTGTAACGGAATCACAATCTGTTCCGAGATGAAATGTGCTACACTCGAGACAGAGTAAAGGGAGGGATTGAGATGAAACGCTTAGAATTGGCCAGACGAATCGAACGCATCAAAGCGGAAGGGACGTCTGCTTATATTCGGCACCGTAAACAAACCCCTCCCTATGAAGGTTCAGAATTGATTGTTGAAAACAAAGGACACGTCTTCCGGATGGGCAATATGAGTTTTGCTGTTGGCTTCGGCTTGAATCGTCCGACGAGTTTTTATGATTTGCATCAGATGGAGAAGTGGGTGCGCGGAAAAAATGTGTCCCGGCTCCACGTCGAGGTGTGTCCGCTCGCGGATATGTCGCTCATCCGGTTGCTCCAGGAACGGAACTACACGCTCGATCATTTTCTCGACGTCTGGCTGTTGGACGTAACGGAGATGGAGGCGGCCCCGGCCCAAGAAGTCGAACGGGTCGATGCCGACAACGTCAATGAATGGGCGCGTGCCGTCGCGGCTGGCTTCGCCGAGACGGGGACGATTTTACAAGAGACGGTCGATACGGCGAAAGGGTTTTATGCGTTACCAGAAAATCAGGCGTTTCTCGTCCGTGAAGGCGGCAATGCGGTGGCGGGCGGCATCCTTGCCGTTCAGGACGGCATGGGTGAGCTGTTCCTGACGAGCACGATTCCGGCTTATCGCGGGAAAGGCTATCAGACGCAATTGATTCTCGAACGCATCGCCCAGGCGAAAGCGTCCGGTTGTCAGTACGTGACGGTGACGACGAAAGTCGACTCGACTTCGGGTCGCAACATGGAGCGGCTCGGCTTCCAACCGTTTTATCAAAAAGCTGTCATGAAAAGCCCGATCCTCAAATAAAGGTCGCCCCGCGGGGCGACCTTTATCGTTATAGTAAAGATTCCGCGCCGTCGACGTACACTTCAGAACCGGTGACGTGGCTCGACATACTGCTCGCGAAGAACAAGACGACGTCCGCGACTTGTTTGGCGGAACCGGACTTTCCGGCGAGCGGTTGGTTGCCTTCCGGATATTCAATCGGGATGACGACTTCTGCGAGCAACGCGTCATCCCGGTTCGTCGAGTCATCGATGTTCGTATCGATGGCACCTGGACAAATCGAGTTGACCCGAATCCCGAACTGGGCGAGCTCGGCGGCCGCCATTTTGGCAAACCCGGTCTGACCCGCTTTCGTCGTCGCATAGCCGCTAAAACCAAAGTTTTTAAAGTAACGGTTCCCGTTGATGGACGAGGTGAGGATGACGCTACCGCCCTGGTCCTTCAAATGCGGGATGGCATGTTTCACTGTCAAGAACGTGCCCGTCAAGTTCGTCTCGACGACGCCGTTCCAATCTTCAAGCGACAAATGTTCAATCGGTGTGATCGTCCCGTTGCGCCCGGCGTTCGCGAAGACGATGTCGAGTCGTCCGAAGCGATCGATCGTCTGTTCATAGGCACGTTTCATTTCTTCCTCGTTCGCCACGTCGGCGCTGATGCCGATCGCTCGCTCTTCTCCAATCAAGCTTGCGAGCTGTTCGGCGTCTTCTAACTTCAAATCGACGATGGCGACTTTTGCGCCGGCCTGAACGAACCGGATGACCGCGGCTCGACCGATTCCGGATGCCGCTCCGGTGATAAAGGCGACTTTCCCTGACAACAATGTATTTGAGATCATTCAATTCGCTCCTTTCTGCTACCTTTTGTCATATTCCACTGTTTGTACAAAACTATGCTCGTTTTCGAAAATTGCTCTCGCCTCAATCCGATGTGACATGAATCGAGACGGCGATATTCAAATTGCCTTCGGGGACGAGTTCGACCGTGACGTACTGACCGGTCCGCAGTTGTTGTACGTCGTCCGCTAGTCCGGTCACGACGGTCTCATCGTTAATCAATACCGTCCGCAACTTCATTTCGTTGCCTGTATCGTCGTTATGCCCAATCATGAGTTGAGGGATGTTGATTTGTTCGATACGCCCTTCGATGCGATTGTCGTCGAGCGTAGTGGCCCAGAAAAAGACAGCTAAACACAACCCGATAAAGGTGAGGGCAAAGATGAGTCGCGTGCTCATGGGGGGTGCCTCCTCTGTGAAAGCCCGTTCCGATGGTGTCTAATCCTTATTTACCCGGAATTGGGGAATCTAATTGGAGAAGCTTTACAGGAATTTCATTCCCTCGTGCGGAATGTATACCTCAACTTATGATGAAGCGGAGGAGCAGCGATGGTGCTATTCGGGATAGTCGCAGGGGTTGTATGCGGATTGATCGCGTTCGGCTGGTGGACGATCGGGTTTCCGAGGCGGAGACTTGTGGGGGGAGCCGCGATGTTGTTGACGGCGTTCTTGTTCTCGCCACTCGCCCTCGTTCATAGCGGGGAACGGTACGGCTTTGATGGTGTGGTCGTCGGGCTCATCGCGATCTCACTCGTCGTCGGCGGGGGGTTCTTCTTTACGGCGCTCGGTTGGACGGGACGGGTGCGCAAAGTCCGCAAAGTTCGGACGCTGTCCGAAGACCCGGATTTGTTTTGAGATAGGTTGTTAGCCTCCACGTCAAACCTCTACAGTGAGGAGAGAGAGGTGTGAGTGAGATGACAACATACAAGAAACCGAACGTACTGCAACCGGGGGACACGGTAGGGGTTATGACACCGTCCTTTCCGGCTCCGGTCCGTTTTCCAGAGCGCTATGAACGTGGCCTTCAGCAATTGCGACAAATGGGATTCCGTGTAATCGAAGGCGCGTGTGCACAAACGACGGAAGGATATCGTTCGGCGTCGATTCAAGCGCGTGCAGACGAAATCAACGCGATGATTCGAGATCCTGAAATAAAGGCGATCATCAGCACGATCGTTGGAAAACATGAACACCTCGATACGGGCGGGGCGACGTTTTCGTTTGAATCATTGTTACTCGAGGTGCTGGGAGACATAACATTTCCAATCATGACGAACGTGGACATCGGGCACACGTTTCCGTCACATGTTTTCCCAATCGGGGTGGACGTCGAGCTCGACGCGACGAACGGTACCATCACACTGTTAGAGAATGGGGTGACACGATGATTGAATTTCTCACCGTCGTCGATGAACGACGCAAGAAAATCGGCTTAAAGCAACGGGCTGACGTCCATCGCGACGGCGATTGGCATGAGACGTTCCACTGTTGGATTATCGAAGGGGACCAACTCTTCCTCCAACTGCGGAGCGCGACGAAACAGGATTTCCCGAATCGATTCGACATTACAGCGGCCGGCCATTTGGCGGCCGGTGAGACGGTACGCGATGGGGTACGGGAGATTCATGAGGAGCTCGGAATCGAACTGACACTCGATCAATTGACCGTACTCGGCGTATACGAGGATGTGATCGAGACGGAGTCGTTCCTTGACCGTGAATTTGCGCACACGTACGTCTACGCATACGCCGGAGAACCGTTCACGCTCGAATCGGATGAAGTGGCAGACATCGTCACGGTCCACCGTGAACGCTTCTTTGCCCTCGTCGCAGGAGAAGTGGCGTCACTCGACGCGTCGTCGCTCGTGAGCGAGGCCCGGTACACGTTGACGAAACAACAACTCGTCCCGCATCCGGACCGATACTTTCAACAGGTGAGAATAGGAATTGATGGGGAACGCCATGATTGATGTCGTCTGGCAACTATTGAACGTCATCCTTATCCTCGGGATTGGCGGCTTGTTCATCTGGTGCTTTCGCCGTTGAGGCATGAAGCGGCAACGACATGATCCGTTGTAGACCGACGGGGCCGTCGATGCGACGCCCGGTATCGATGAAGCCGACTTGTTCGTATAAAGCGAACGCTGCTTCATTCTTCAAATTGACCGAGAGCACGACTTCCCGAATCGTCGGAAAGCGTGAACGGACATAGTCTGGCAGTATGGTTAGCGCGGTCTTGGCGTAACCGTTGCGCTGTGATCTATAATCGATGGAAAAAGCGGAAAGTAACAAGGCGTCCGTGCTGTCCGTGTACGATGTCACCCGTTCCGTATCGTGCAGTAAAAAGAACCCGACCGGATTATCCGCTGTGATCACGACCGGGTAGACGCCTTCCGGGAGCGGATCGTCGAGGTCACGTGGGAGTGTCGTGTACTTCTCTTGTTCGAGCGGAAGTGAGAACGTTTCAAGAGCAGGCCAATGCATAGCATGGAGCGGTTCTAATCGAATCATTGCCATCGTTCCTCCTTATGCAGTATCTTTTTTATTATATCGAACAACCGGGAAAGGAATAAACAGATGACAGCTCATCACATCACCTATCGACAAAACCCACCGTTACATGATTTTTATATAGCGTTCATGGACGGATTTTCAGACTATATGATTCGCTTTGAAATGGATGAAGCCACGTTCGAGTCGGTCTTTCTCGTCCGCGATCAAAATCAACCGTCACGCTCGATCGTGGCCTACGCTGACGATCGACCCGTCGGCGTCTTATTGAGTGGCATCGCGCGACTTGAGACCGGCTGGGTGACGCGATGTGGCGGCTTAGCCGTGGCACCAGGTTATCGTCAGCTCGGGATCGCGCAGGAGTTGATGCGCCGTTTTGACGAACAGGCACAAGGGACACGGTTGCTCGAAGTCATTCAGGGCAATGACGCAGCGCTCGGTCTCTACGAACGTCTCGGGTACGAGGTCGTTCGGGAAATCGTCTACTACCAAGCTGCGGTGACCGCTTCGTCGGCGACGATTGAAGAGGTTTCGATCAGCGAACTGTTTGACCACCATTATCCGAGCGGGGCCCATCGTCCGATTTGGCAACGCGACGTGCGCACGACCCAGCAACAGGCGACGCTCTTCCGTGTCACTGAAGGAGAGCGGGAAGGGGCGCTCTTGTTCCGGGACGCGGTCCTACTCGACGTGTTCGGCCGGGACGAGGACGCTGTCTGGTTGTTGCAGGCGGCCGCATCCAAACAGCCGGTCCATTTGACGCTCACATCGGACCGGGCGGCATTCGTAAGCGCCGCGGAAACGCTCGGCTTCGTCAAAGATGCGATAGCCCAATATGAAATGATGAAACAAGGAGGCGAACGTGGATGATCCGTTACTTGCCGGTGCTCATGATTGCCTTGATTGTCGGCAATCTGTTGACAATCCTCGGTCTGACGACCAACTTGTCCCCATTAACGACACGTCTTTTTCTTATCGGCGGCCCGTCGATGACTGTCATTGCGGCAATCGCCATCGTCGTCATCGTACTGAGGGCGAAAAAATAAAGGTTTGAAGTTTTGATGAAGATTATGAAACCATCGTTTCGTGCTGTGATAAAATCGACATATAAATGAAATGGTTCATATATTGAACTTTTTAGGTGGGGTTGGTATATTCGAGCATGTAGCTTTTTATAGCTAATGAATGATCCCATTTGGAGGTTTTCTTTATATATGTTGAAACAATTCATGATTACGGCAGGCGTCGGTGTGTTCATCTTGAGCGGTGCGCAGACGGCGTCGGCAAACGACATCACTCCGGCAACACTTCTCAATACGACGAAATCGATTGAAAAAACCGAGCAAGAAGTAAAGCAATCGAAGCAAGCCGTAGCCAAAGCCGAGCAACAAATCGAACAGATTGAAGCGAAAGCGGAGACGCTACAAGCAGAAATCGATGACGTGACGAAGCAGATTGATGCCTATCGTGATGAGCTTGCTCCGGCAGACGCTTCGCTATTCCAGCAAGTGTTATCGTCGGTGTTGCCGAGCGCGAAAGCCGAAGCGGCAGAATCTGAGAAGCAGCACCAGGCGATCTTGAATCAAAAGGCGACGGCGAAAAAAACGCTCGACGATTTGTCGGCGCAACAAGAAGAAGTCACGGCTTCGAAGGAAGAGACGCAGTCTGCTTATGCAGCCGCTGCCGAACAGATGAAGGCTCAATCAAATAAATTGAACGATTTGAAGAAACAGCATGCGGCGATGGCCCCGGACAAGTTCATGATGCCGGCGAACGGTCGGCTCTCGCAAGGGTTCGGCCCGGCGAGCGGTCAGTTCGGCTATACGTTCCATAACGGAATCGATATCGCGGCGAAAGTCGGGACCCCGATTTATGCTGCGGCAGACGGAAAAGTCATCGAAGTGAGCGGACGTGGGCCATACGGCAAGCACGTCAAAATCGAACACAACATCGACGGTCAAAAATGGACGACAGTGTACGCCCACATGCATAAAATCGACGTGAAGAAAGGGCAGACGGTACGCCAAGCCGAAGGCATCGGCCAAATCGGTAACACCGGCAACTCGTCAGGTCCACATTTACACTTTGAAGTGCATAAAGGTAGTTACTCGTTCTCTCCGAGTTCGGCCGGTAACACGGTCGACCCGATGAAAGTCGCTGAGCTGCTCGGCGGCGCCTCGGCCGTAAAGGCCACATATTGACGCAACGGATTCGTTGCGTCTTTTTTCATGCGAAAAGGCCGCCGAGGGCGGCCTTTCGTCATTCGCGTGTCGGGTCGTGGTTGCCTTCGCTATCGGCAATCGTATCCGAGCTACCGAAGTCCTCGACTTGGCTGAACGCGTCTGTGCTTTGATTGATATCGTCACTGCCATCGAGCTGTTTATGGCGCGCCGTCTCCGACGGATTAAGAACGTCCTCTTCAACGGGACGTGCTTGGTTCGTCTGATGCTCTGCCTCTTCCTGGGCGCGGGCGTGCTCGATGCAGAGCGTCGTCTCAGGGATGATTTCGAGGCGGTCGAGTTCGATTTCTTCTCCGCACACTTCACACGTTCCATACGTCCCGTTCTCGATGGCGATGAGCGCCTTGTCGACATCGGTTAAAAATTCTTCGTCGAGCTCTGTGAGCGCTTGATCGCGCTCGCGCAAGAAGAGCTCTTCGCCTGAGTCGGCCGGGTGGTTATCGTAATGCGACAGCTCGCCTTCGTCATACACTTCTTCTCGATTTTCCATATAGCCTTCTGTCTTTGCTTTCTCTTTTAACAACCGTTCTTTGAACGTGTTGATTTGTTCTTGTGTCAACATCCGTCTCACTCTCCAGTTCTGTTTTCATTACTATGCCTTTCCCATTTCAGAACCGAACAAACCATCTTCGCCTGTAACCGGCTTCCAAAACGGGTATGATAAGAGAAGAGAATGAAGCGTATGCAGAAAGGAGGATTCATCATGAGACGAGTCGAGGTTGTACCGTACGACCCACAGTGGGTGGCGCGGTTTGAAGAAGAGGCAGACCGGTTGAACCGTCTGTTTGAAGGAGAGATGGTCGCAATCCATCATATCGGTAGCACGTCGGTTCCGGGGCTTGATGCCAAACTGATTATCGACATCATGCCCGTCGTTCGAATGATTGAGCAAGTCGATGAACTGACGGGGCATATGGAAGCGCTCGGGTATCGAAGTTTTGGGGAACACGGAATCCCGAGACGTCGCTTTTTTGCGAAGGGAGACGACGTGCGAACGGTCCACGTCCACGTGTTCGAGGCTGGTAATGAAGGGGTAACCCGTCACTTGGCGTTTCGCGAATACTTGAAGGCGTTCCCCGACGTCCGGGAGACATATGCGGCCTTGAAACGAGCGCTCGCCGAGCAACATCCGACGGATATCGAGAGTTATATCCAAGGGAAGCAAGAGTGGGTGTCGGAGACGGAACGCGTTGCCACGATTTGGTATATGGCGGAACAAACGAAATGAAACGTTTTGTATCGTTCTCACGTATAAGAGAGTAACAACGAAAGGAAGTGAATCGATGAAACGATTTCTTGGGAAATGCATCGAGTATGCGTTCGTAGGCGTATTGTTTGTCGGCTTTTATTTTGGGATCAGCTTTTTGACGGAGACGTTTGGAGGGGCGAATAATCAAATTCTCATTCTATTTGGAATGGCGTTTATCGCATTTCCGCTCTCTTTGCTCGGTGGCTACATGCTCGCTCGTCCGATTCAACACCGGCTCCATGGCAAGCCACAAAGTGGAAAAGGACATGCGCTGCGTGGCAATGAAAAACCGCACGGTGTGACGGAAGACCGCAGCCAGTTCTATAACGGACAATGAAATTAGTTAAGACGAATGATGCAGACTTGATTGCGACACTGAACCGACCGATCCATGAGCGACACGTCGCGCTCATGCCACATTTCTTCGCCTCGTACGATTATGAACGCGTACGTAAAGCTTTCGCCGAGACGATCAATCGAGCGGGGCATCATTTCCTCGTCGCCGAGGTGAGCGAGGAACCGGTCGGCTACATTTGGATGCAAGAAGTAACGAGTGCATCAAACGCATTCAAAAATGCGACGCGGACGTTATATGTGCGACAAATCAGTATCAATCCGAGCCATCAGCGGTTTGGCTATGGCCGTCAGATGATGGGTTACGTGGAGAAGTGGGCCCGTGCCCACGATTTTCCTACCATCGAACTCGACTATTGGGTCGCCAATGAAGACGCCGCCCACTTTTACGATGAGCTCGGGTTTATCGCCAAGCGTCAAGTCGTTGTGAAATCTGTAGAAACGAAGGAGAACGAGAAATGGAGACCGTAATTTTTATATTAGGTGTACTTGGAGTAATCTCCTTGATGCTATTCATGTCGAACCAGTGGATGGGGTACGAGAAAGGCAATATCGTCATGACGCTCGACGAGCATTATACGAACTTGAATGAGTATGTCCCGGCGATTTTGACAAAGTTATATGAGAATGGGAAGTCCGCGCACTATTTGGGTGATCGAAAGTTTGAAGTAGACGGGAAACGTTACGTCTTGTTCGAGCGGACCGTCCCAATCGGACACGTCCCGACACAGCAGACGGTGTTGAAGCCGGACAAAGAGTGAGCCACGCATCGCGCGTGGCTCACTGTTTATTTCACAGCAGGCGGGCCGAAGACACCGGCATGATAGTCACGAAACGCTTGGCGAATCTCGTCTTCCGTGTTCATGACGAACGGACCGTGGGCGATATAGTCTTCACGGAGCGGGACGCCCGAATAGACGAGTAGCTTCGCCCGGGACGTCGCGGTGATGGAGAGGGTGCTCTCACCCTCGTTCGCTTCGTCGAACGTCAGCGTCGCGACATCTGTCTTCTCAAGCGGTGTCGCGCTCGAACCGAGATTGACGGATCCGGCGAGGACGTAGGCGAAGGCGTTATGGTTCGTCGGTAAGACGTGGTCATACGTCGCTCCTTCGCGCAGTTGAATCTCGGTCATCGTGATCGGCACGAGGCTCTGCATCGGTCCGGTGACGCCCGCGACATCGCCCGAATAGACACGCACGTGTCCGCCATCGATTGGGACGACCGGCGCGTCCTCCAAGTAGACGTTTTGATAAGACGTCGTCGTCGTTTTAAGTGTTTTCGGCAAATTGAGCCAAAGTTGTAACGTATGGATCAAGTCGTCGGCGACGGCCTCCTCGGCGTGACGAGCGGCCCATCCGGCGTTCATATACTGTACGTCGCCCGCATCAAGAATCGAATGCCCGCCATGGTTGTCGATGTGTTCGAGCCGGCCATCGATGACGTACGTAATCGTCTGAAAGCCGCGGTGCGGATGGTCGGAGAACGTCCCGCGCTTGAACCAATCTTCGGCCATCAAAATGAACGGGTCGAACTCGGCTTTACGCTCCGGTGGTAACACCCACCCTTGTTGAACGTGCGGATAGCCGTTTTGTTTATAGGAGACGCGCCAACTGTCGGCGACGTCGCGAACGAATCGTGTCGTCATCGAATCCACTCCTTCATGTCATTTGTTTCATTGTCGCACAGTTTCGGTTTGTGCTTGGACGATGTTGCTTACAGAACGTGCAAAAGACAGACGGGAAGACCGTCTGTCAGTAAGGGGCGAGCGACAGCCACGTGGCGCTGTCCTCGGAGTTCAGCTTGTAATGTTTGCCTTCGGTCGTGAGGAAGACGTCCGTTTTTTTCGAGCGCTTATGAAGCGTCACCTCGAACGTTTGGGACGTCACGCCCTCGATTAACGTGAACAACGGATAGTCGGACGGCTCGCCGCTCCGTTTGACCGGTTCAGCCCGTGCCACGATCTGTTTTAACGTCGCACCGTCCGTCGTCAACGTCTGAACCGCGTCTAAGGCATGCAACTCGGTCTTTCCGGACAACGGCGTCTTGTGGAAGTAACCGATTGTCACTTCCTCATCGGCTGTCATCGTTGCGGCGTCGACCTCGGCTTGCGTCATCGTGACGGGTGGCTCATAGCGGAGCGAGATGGTCTGCTCGACGACTTCTCCTTCGACATCATAGGAAAGTTGCCAGAGCGGGTACGTCTTCCCGAACTCGAGCGTCTCAGGTAACGGATACGTGTCTGACAATGTCGGGACGCCGCCGTCAGGCACAGGGTCGAGCGGCCACTGCGATGTGTTCACTTCAGAAGATTCAAAGAGCGCCGGTTGGACGAACCCATTCATCTCAATGATATGAAGCGAGAGTGTCACATGTTGCAGACCAAGGCTTGGTTCGTAAGGTCGAGAGAATGTCGTCGATGCGTCCTGCGTGTTTACCTCGATCGAAAGCGTCGTGAGCAGGGGGGCCTGTAACGCCACAAACGGCACGTTGAACGGTTTGAACTCGAAATATGGAGCGTCATCCTCGAGTTGTTCAAGAAGCGTCTGTTGCGTATCGGCGGACACACGTGCTGAACGCGGTCGAAGCGGCTCAGGGGCTGCTTCACGATAGGCAATCGGCATGAGTTCCGGGTCGATTTGTTTCACATACCGGCTGTGGCCGGTCTCGCAGTAGGCGTATGCCGCTTCGTCGTCATGGAAGACGGTGAGGCCTGTCAGGGGCGAGACCATCTCGGGTGAGAACCGCGAGAAGCTACGATATGACGCATCGAAGACGAACGGGCGGTCCGGTAACGACGTGACGTCCGTCTCGTCGCAAATCGTATGGACGGCTGTATGCTCCGTCTCGTCCATCTGTGTCAACGTCTTTCCGACCTCGAAGCGATAGCCGTCAAACAAGAGGGGGCGAACGTTGAGTTCGAGCGCCGTCTCCTCTTCCGTGCAACCGCTCAAGGCCAAGACGGAAAGTAGAGACGCGACTATGCTGATTTTGCGCACAAGATTCCTCCTTTAGTCGTCAAAGCGGTCGTGCCATTTGTTCGCATCGTCCCGTAATAGCTTAAAGTGGGACCCGGTCTTTGTATTCGTCAACACGACGTCGTCACCTCGATAACCGACGTCGAACGTTTGGGCGCAGATGCCTTCGAATACGGTCAAGTAAGGCATCGAGGCCGGCTCACCCGGTTCGGTCGTCGCTTTCGAACGTTCGATCGCCTTGAATATGAAGCGCGTATCGTCGGCCGATACATGCGTCAAGAACGAGGCATCTCGCGATTCGGTGCCGATTAAAGCGAGTTCATGAAATACGGCATGCTGCCGGTTCGAGAATTCGGCTCGCATCTCACGCTTCAACGCCTCGCCTCGCAACAGGATCGGTTCGTGATACGTGATGGAGACAATTTCTTTATGCGGGACGTTGTCACGCATGAACGAGAAGCTAAACAGTGGATACCGTTCGCCTGAGACGAGCGTCGTCGGGAGCGTCTCGGTTTGACGGACACCGAGCAAGCGGTCGAACGAGGCGTCTTCCGGTCGTCGCACCTCGTCATACCCCTCCTGATTCGGGGAGGTGTAAACCCCGTACGCGTTCATCTTCTCGGTTGATTCCAATCCGAATCCGATTGAACGAAACGGCTGACGTGAGGCGGCGTCGATTGGAATTGTGACACGCTCATTGCCTTCTGACGATTCGAACGTCAAATCGAACGACCCGTTGAACGGCATCGTGACATGGACGAGCGTTTGCTCGAAAGCGGTCCGTGTCGGATAAGGCTCGTTGCCGAACGGTTTATCCATTTCCTTTAAAAACTGTAACCGCTCGTGGGGCTGGGCGTTGCGCAGTTTGGCGACGGCTGGATAGGTGACGGCTTGATCGCGGAACGCGGCAAGACTATCGGGGACGGCATCGATTTGCTTCATATAGGTGATTGTATCGACCTGACATTCGACGAACGTCTGATTCTCCGCCTCAAAGAACGTGGCGGTCGGGAAGACTTGGGTCGAACTGTTGGTCGTCAGCGGTTGTGACAGCGTGACCGTGCCGATCCAACGGCGCTCTCCTCTTGGTGCGAGGGCGAGGGCGTCTTCCGGGTAGCAGGCGTCCAAGACCGTCGTCCGATCGGCCTCGGTCATCTCAATCAATTGACCGGAAGGCAGCATCGCCCGTCCTTGATAGTACTCTGGGGCTGTATGTAAGCGAAACGCTTGCTCTTCTTCACATCCGAACAAAAACGTCAATATGGCAAGTGTACAGAAAATCAGGTACTTTTTCACATCGGTGCTCTCCTTCAATGAATAACTTTCATCATTTTAGCACCAATTTTTTGTGACTTTAGACTTAGGAAAATTAAAGTGATTTTGATAAAAAAAATCGAAAAACCCGCTCGACTTGAACTGAGCGGGTCCTTTTTACACTTATGGATATAAAATGGGGTTTAACGTTTTTAAACGTGTCGACTTTTGACGAATAATGAAGGATTATCAATCGTTTAGCGAATCGTATTTACATTGACTTTTTTTGAAAAATGTGATTAAAGGAATTAATTGTATATTTAATCCTTTAATCTACATCTCGGCCGCGTGCGGCCTTCAAAATTTCGAACCATTCTTCACGAGTCAGTTCGACTTCGAGTGCCTCGACGCCACGCTCGACTCGGTCAATTTTCCCAGAACCGATAATCGGCATGATGCGCGCCGGGTGTTTTAATAACCAGGCGTAAACGACTACATCGATTCCATGCGCACCGTGCCGCTCAGCGATTTCTTTCAATTTGTCGCGAAGTGGTGCATACGAATCGTCTGAGAAGAGTCGTCCGCCAGCGAGCGGGCTCCATGCCATGAGCGGCATCCGTTCTTCATGACACAGGTCGACCGCCCCATCCTCGAAGTGCTTCAGTTGCATCGGCGAAAGTTCGAGTTGGTTCGTCACCAGCTTGTAAGGCAGGCGTGATTGAAGCAGGCGCTGCTGTGACGGCAGATGGTTCGATACGCCGAACGTCCGGACTTTGCCACTGTCGTGCAACGCGTTGAACGCCTCGGCGATGTCGTCCGGGTCCATGAGCGGGTCCGGGCGGTGAATCAACAACGTGTCAATGTGATCGATGCCGAGCTCTGAGAGCGACCGTTCGGCTTGGGCGATGATATGCGCCTTTGTCGTGTCATAATGGTTGATGGTCTGGCCCGGATTGAAGTCGCCTGTAAGCTTAATGCCCGTCTTCGTGACGATCTCGATTTGGTCACGGAGCTCCGGCTTCAAGCGAAGCGCTTCTCCAAACAGCCCTTCACACGTGTAGCCACCGTAAATGTCGGCATGGTCGAACGTCGTGATGCCGAGCTCGATGCACGACTCGATGAACGTGAGCCGCTCTTGGGCGCTCATGTTCCATTCGGCGAGACGCCACATGCCATGGACGATGCGTGAGAATGATAAGTCTTCAGTAAGCGTGATGCGTTGCATAATCATTCCTCCTCTTTGTCAATCGCTTTCATTATACGGATAAATCGACGAAGCGTCACTTTGCCGATTCGAGGATGCAGTCAAATCGACTAAAATCCGCTATGATAAAAACACAATCTAGAAGAGGAGCCCCTCATGAGACGCTATCACGACTACGCCGACGTGGTGTTCGACCAATCCGGTCACGAGACCCACGTGATCAGGCATCACGATCAACTCGAGTTACATGGAATCGGGCGAAGCGCCGCGGTGTTTCGAATCAACGGGACCGCCCGCGTCATCAAAGTGTTTTTCCCCGGTTTCACTCACATCGCGGCCGAAGAGCACGTCATTTATGACACGCTGCAAGGGGTGCCGCACTTCCCACGGCTCTATGAGGCCGGGCCGAATTATATCGTCATCGACTACATCGCGGGGAAGACGCTATTTGAATGTTTGACCGAAGGGATTTGGATTGACGCGTCTTATATCAATCAAGTCGATGAAGCGCTCCTTGCGGCACGGGCGCTCGGGCTGACACCGTCCGACGTCCATTTGCGAAACATCATCCTCAGTCCGGACGGGCGCATCTATTTAATCGATTTGGCCCGATTCCGTCAAGGCCAGCACGTCGACCATCAATGGGAAGATTTGAAGCGGATGTATCGGCTCTACCGTCTCCCGTTCATGCCGAAGCGTTATTCGAAACGGCTGTTGAATGCGGTCGCTTACCTATATCGGACGTTCGTCAACGACCCGAGACAGTGAGCGGGCCGTTTTTTTTTTTGGCGATTAGGGAACAACAGTAACGTATTGGACTTGTCACCTCAGTTAAAAAAAAGGAGGATCCATTTATGCATCGGATTTATGCGAACGAATTGGAGACGCTACATGACTGTGTCGAGACGTGTAACTACTGTTTGGAATCGTGTCTAGAAGAGAAAGACGTGAAGATGATGGTCGATTGCATCCGACTCGACCGTGAATGCGCCGCCCTCTGTACATTTCTCGCCGAGGCGATGACGCGGGATTCGGCGTTCGTGCCGGAACTTGCCCGGGCTTGTGCCGTCGTCTGTAAGGCGTGCGCCCAGGAGTGTGAGAAACACAAGCATGAGCATTGTCAGGAATGCGCACGCGTCTGTTTCGAGTGCGCGTCGATGTGCGATCGGTTGGCCGCATAATGTAAAAAAGTCAGTCGGTCGACTGACTTTTTTATGTGGGAGCAAATCGCCACGTGTATTTTGAAATCGAGATAAGTATAATGAAGAAAACGCTAAGAAAGTGGTGCCTCATGATTCGAACTTGTCGACGCGACGACCTTCAGGCCGTCCTACATATTTACAACGATGCTATCGTCAACAGTACCGCCGTCTATCACTATGAACCGGTGACGCTTCAAAACCGAATCGCCTGGTATGAAGAGAAGAAGGCATCCGGTCTTCCGGTAATCGTCTGGGAAGAAGCGGACGTCGTCATGGGATTCGCCACGTTCGGTCCGTTCCGACCTTGGCCAGCCTATAAATACACGGTGGAGCACTCGATTTACGTCCATCCCGGTTACCGCAGCAAAGGGATTGGCAACAAGTTGCTCCGTGAGATTATCCGTCTCGCAGAAGAGCGTGAGTATAAGACCGTCATCGGTGGTATCGACGCTTCGAACGTGACGAGTATCCGGGCTCACGAAAAAGTCGGATTCGTTCATTCCGGTACGGTGAAACGGGCCGGCTACAAGTTTGGAAAATGGCTTGATTTATCATTCTATCAACTCGATTTGAACGGTCCGGAGACGCCGGAAGAGGGCTGAGCGGTAGCTGTCGGACGTTCCGAAATTACGATATACTGGCTACAGGGAATCGAATGGAGGAATCAGCATGACAGAACTACCGAATTGTCAGAAGTGTCAATCCACGTACGTGTATGAGGATGGGGGCTTGCTCGTCTGTCCGGAATGCGCCTACGAGTGGTCACCGAGCGAGGCGGCCGAGGCAGAAGCGGACGCGCAAATCAAAGACGCGAACGGCAACGTGCTCCAAGACGGGGACACGGTCACGGTCATCAAAGATTTGAAGGTGAAAGGGACGTCGCTCGTCGTCAAACAAGGCACGAAAGTGAAAGGCATCCGTCTCGTCGATGGCGATCATGATATCGACTGCAAAATCGATGGGCTCGGTGCGATGAAACTCAAATCGGAATTTGTGAAGAAAATCTAAAAAAGCGTGTCGGTCCGCAAACGGATCAACACGCTTTTTGCTGCTTACGAGAAGAAGGGTTTGTATTCTCGGCGTTCGTGCATGACGGAGACCCATTGGAGCGTCGTGAACTCCTCGAGCACCCATTCGCCGTTGAAACGGCCAAGACCAGAATCTTTCTCGCCACCGAACGGCAAGTGCGGCTCGTCGTTCACCGATTGATCGTTGACGTGAATCATCCCGGTCTCGACGTTTCGGGCGAACTCGGTCGCGCGATAGATTGAACCGTGGACGGCACCGCTCAGTCCGTATGGCAACTCGTTCGAGAGTTTCAGCGCCTCGGCGTCGTCCTTGAACGACAGAATGACGGCGACCGGTCCGAAAATCTCATTTTTCGCGAGCGGCATGTCGTTCGTGACACCGCTCACGACAGTCGGCTCGAGCACGTTCCCGTCAGCGTTACCGCCGACCTGGAGCGTCGCACCAGCGTCGACCGTCTGCTTGATTTGATCAAGGATACGGTCGACTTGGTCGTGGTCGATGAGTGGACCGACTTGTGTGTCTGATTCGTTCGGGTTGCCGAACTTCAAGGCACGGACCCGATCAACGAATTTTTTGAGGAATTCATCGTGAATCGACTCGGCGACGAGGATTCGGTTCGTCGACATACAGATTTGCCCTTGGTGATAGAATTTCGAATAGACGGCCGATTCCACGGCACGGTCGATGTCGGCGTCGTCTAAGACGACGAAGACGTTATTCCCACCGAGTTCGAGCGCTGTCTTTTTCAACAGGCGTCCGGCCTTCTCGGCGATCCCTTTGCCGACCTCGGTCGAACCGGTGAACGAGATGAGTTTTGGCACCGGGTGCTCGACGATGGCGTCCCCAATCTCAGAACCGCGACCGACGACGATGTTCAAAACGCCTTTCGGAAGACCCGCTTCTTCAAAGAGCGAGGCGAAGAGGAGACCTCCTGTGACCGGTGTCGCCGTAGCCGGTTTGACGACGACGGTGTTCCCCGTCGCGAGGGCGGAGACGATTGAGCGGACCGCGAGGTGGAAGGGGAAGTTCCATGGGCTGATGACGCCGATGACGCCGAGCGGTTTCCGGTAGACGCGGTTCTCTTTGTTCGGGACGATCGACGGCTTGATGAGGCCGTCCATGCGGAACGGGAACGTCGCCGCTTCCTTGATGATCGCCATCGATGCTAAAAATTCACCTTCTGCTTTAATGCGCGTGCTGCCCGACTCTTTGATGAGCCACTCGATGATGTCATCTTTATGCTCGAGCGTCACTTCGGCGAACTTCTCAATCAAGGCGCGTCGGTTTTGTGGGAGCATCGTCGCCCATTCGGTTTGTGCTTCCTTTGCAACCGCGTAGGCTTTGTCGAGATCGGATTCGTCGGCCGAGCGGATGGAGAACAACGTCTCGTCCGTGAACGGATTGGTGTTATCAATCGATTTGTCGCTCGATCCTTCGACCCACTGGCCATCGATGTACATCTTCGTAAAATCGGTATGCATACTCAAACACTCCTTTATGTTTTTGCTTCACCTTAAGAAGTATTCACCTGATTTGAAAAATTAAACCTATCGATGCGCAACTAGCTTGTTTTACAAAATAGTTACGCTTGGTAGTACCTTCCATTACTATTATGTATAACAAGTTAGTTTGATGAAAGCGAGGTCACGCCATGGCGATGAGTCAGATGTTGAAAGGATTGCTCGAAGGGTGCCTGTTGGCCATCATCGATAAAGGAGAGACGTACGGCTACGAGATGTCGGAGAAGTTGCAGGCGTACGGATTCACGATGGTGAGTGAGGGCAGCATCTATCCGGTGTTATTGCGGATGAAGAAAGACGGCTGGGTCGAGACGATTCAAAAGACACTGCCGTCCGGAGGGCCGAAGCGAAAGTATTACATCTTGACGGAGGCGGGGCAACAAGAATTGCTCGCCTTCAAACAACGTTGGGCGGAAGTGTCAAGCGGCGTCGACCGCGTACTCGGAGAGGGGAATGAAGATGGAGCTTTCAAAAAAGAGTCGTGATTTTTTGGATGATTTAGCAGTCTATCTTATGTCGAGTGGGAAAGCGGAAGAGGAAGTGCACGACGTCGTCGCCGAGCTCAAAGATCACCTCGAGGAAGCGGAACGGGCAGGAAAAAGTGTGGACGATGTCGTCGGCCAAAGTCCGAAAGCCTATATGCAGCATCTCGGGCATGAGATGGCGTTTGATGGGAAAGGCTTTTTCAAAATCATCGCGATGTTGGTTCCGAACGTGTTCGCCTACATCATCATCGGTAACTTCATTCAAGGCGAGATGACGTTCTCGACGGTTCAGCTGATCGGGTTCCCGCTCGTAGCCGTCCTGTTCTTGCTGGCCGCCTCGCAAGCGTTCCGCAATCTGTCCGTCCGTTCGAAAGCAAGTCCATTCAAAAACGGGGCGACGTACATCGCGCTTGCCGTGTTGCCGATGACGCTGTTCCTCGGTCTGATGGTGCTCGACATCTTCGTCGAGACCCCGACGATCGTGTTCGGTTCGACCGGCCAACTCGTCTTGCTCGGAATGGCCGTCGTTACGTTACTCATCGTCTCGGTGTGGACGAAGACGTGGATCAATCTGATTATTCCGCTGCTCTTATTCGGGCCGCAATACGCGTTCGCCCAGACGAGTTTGCCGCTCGAGCAACAACTGATATTCTCGATGTTGATTTTGGTCGTCGGGATGGGCGTCTTCTTGTTCGTCTGGTGGAAAAAGAATCAACAGGGGCAAGCCTGATGCTAGGGCGAATCATCTTCGTCGTCCTCCTGTGTCTGCCGTGGGGTTTCTTCGTGACAGCATCAGACTTTCTTTTAGGGAATGCGTTCGGGTATGTCATGATTCCGGTCATTATGTGGTGGGGCGCGTGGCGGTTTGCTCGACGTGGGATGTTCCCGTGGCTCGCATTCGGACTCATCGTATCTTATTTCATTTCCACGGCGATGGTTTGGCGTGTCGACGGGGCGTGGGATTACTTCTTTAAGCCGTTCAATCAGTTCATCGTCATGAACATCTGGACGATGGTGTTCGCGATTGGTGTTGGCTTGACGTCCTTTTATCGTTGGGCATTTCGAAAAACGCACGATTCTGCTTAAGGTTGGACGCGGCTGGGAATAGGCAACTGAACGCCAATAGAGAAAGAAGGGATTCCCATTGCCAGTCAATCCGACGATTCAATTTTATTTAAACCAGCTGCAAAATGACTTGCCGGTCACATACGATCGATTGGATCCGCTCGAATTGAGAAGACAAGAAGATGCGATGATGACCCGATTTCAACATAAAGAGCACGTCCAGGAAGTGGAAGAGATTACGCTCACCCTCTCCGGCCGGACGATTCCGGGGCGGGTATATCGGACAACCGAGACCATCGCCCCGGTGCTCGTTTACTATCACGGAGGCGGCTATGTCAGCGGCAGCCTCGACACACATGACGCGATTTGCCGGACGCTCGCGAACGAGGCGGATTGTACCGTTATCTCAATCGGTTACCGTCTCGCGCCGGAGCACAAGTTCCCGGCCGCTGTCGAAGATGCGTACGGCGCCCTCGTCTGGGTGGCCGATCACGCGGATACGTTACGGATTGACCGGGCCCGCATCGCCGTCGGCGGTGACAGTGCCGGCGGGGCGCTCGTGACGGTCAGCGCCTTAATCGCCGTCGAACGAGACGGCCCGCCAGTGGTGCACCAACTGCTCCTCTACCCGGTCACTGGGACCGAGGAAAACGTGCCGTTGTCGATGGTTGAGCATGCGAACGGCTACTTGCTCGACGAGGGGTTGATTCGATGGTTCCAGCATCAGTATTTTAACGATGAGACGGAGCTGACACACCCGTACGCTTCGCCAATTTTTTCCGAATATTTGGCCGAGTATGACCCGCTCCGCGACCTCGGTCGAGCGTATGCGAATAAACTGATTAGCCTCGGGGTGCCGGTGACGTGCCACAATTACGGAGGACTCATCCACGGCTTCGTTAATTATTACAGATTATACGAGCAGGAAAGCCCATACCGGGCATAGCCCGCCTTTAGGCATGGGATGAACGTGAGTTCGGATGTGAAAAACATC
>NZ_JACSMC010000022.1:0-43567 GCF_018618435.1 Exiguobacterium sp. s150
TCAGCGCCGAAAGTAGTTGGGGGTCTCCCCCTGTGAGGATAGGACGTTGCCAGGCAACATGAGACGATCAAGCATCTGCTTGGTCGTCTCTTTTTTGTCTATATGCAAAACGATTAAGGAGGTTTTTTGATGACACGCCGATCTAAAAAGAACCCTTTCACATTCATGGAAGTTTTAGAACAACATGTGCGGGAAAGTCGTGTATCCTTTCATGTCCCTGGCCACCATAACGGTACTGTTCACGATCCAAGTTTACCGACAGCGTTCCATAAAATCATGCCGTATGATTTAACCGAGCTCGAGCACTTGGATGATTTACATCAGGCAGAGGGAATCATCCAGCAAGGTGAGGAGGCGCTTGGGACGCTCTATAAAAGTAAAAGTAAATGGTTGGTCAATGGTTCGACCGCGGGAAATTGGAGCATGCTAGCTGCGACTGTAAAACGTGGGGAACGTGTGTATGTACAACGAAATTCACATAAGTCCGTGTGGAATGCGATTGAGTGGTTAGGCTTAGAACCGATTTTATTGTCACCTGAATTGGAACGGGGAAGCGGTATTCCTACGGTCGTCAATTTAGCTACGGTTCAAGAAGCGGTCGAGCGCTATCCAGGTGGTAAAGCACTGCTTCTCACATCACCGACGTATTATGGCGATATGGCTGATATTCAAGCAATCAGTACGTATTTAAACCAACATATGATCCCGTTGCTCGTTGATGAAGCGCACGGTGCGCACTTGATTTACGACGGATTGCCAAGACGTTCAGCGATTTTTGAAGGGGCGAGCGCGGTTGTTCAGTCGGCTCATAAAACGTTGCCTGCTTTTACGATGGGCGCTTGGTTACATTACAAAGAGAATGTCGATGAGAACCGATTGTTTCATGCCCTGTCTTCATTTCAAACGTCTAGTCCGTCTTACTTGATTATGGCGTCGTTAGACCATGCGCGGACTTATCTTGAACACTTGACGGAGCGAGACTGGTCAAGTATTCAAACAAGTCATTTCGCTTTTGTCATGGAATTGAAGCGCGCAGGATTTGCCGTTAAAGTCGGAGACGATTTTACAAAAGTCACGATTCTGACGTATCCGAAAAACGGTTTGATCTTTAGTCGCCACTTAGCATCGATTGGCATAGATATCGAGCTTGCCGCTGAAGATCATGTGTTACTCTGTTTGCCGTTACGGGAAATAAAGATGGAAGAGATTCATCATTGGGTGAAACTGATTCAAAATGCATCGAAACATGTGCCGCTGATTGAGGACGATGAAACGATTTATCCTTACCCTTCTACGGAGCAAGTCTCGAAATTAACTGTGCTTCATGACGTCGTGACAACGGTGAGGCTTTCTTTTCAAGACGCAGTCGGTCAAATTGCAGCGGAAACGATTATCCCTTATCCTCCAGGTATTCCGTGGATCTTAAAAGGGGAAATGGTGACAGAGGAAAAAGTTCGCGTGTTGGTCGAGTGGATTTCTCTCGGGCGGAAGCTTCAAGCGAGCAGACATGTTATGATGAAACAAATCGATGTTATCGTAGAGGAGTTTTAAGTGTGAATGGGATGTTTATTACAGTGGAAGGGCCAGATGGCTCTGGAAAAACGACACAATTGAAATTACTAGAGCAAGCTTTAAGCGCTCAAGGGTATGAAGTCGTCACCACACGTGAGCCGGGGGGAACGAAAGTCGGAAACAGCATCCGCGAGATTTTGTTATCACCTGAACACGATGAGATGACGGCTAGGGTAGAGATGATGTTATATGCAGCCTCGCGAGCCCAAAACGTAGAACAAGTGATTCGACCTGCCTTGTCACGAGGTGCGATTGTCGTCTGTGACCGTTTCATCGATGCTTCGGTCGCCTATCAAGGTTTCGGATTAGGATACGATTTAGAACACGTCCTATCATTAAATGAGTGGGCAACAGGCGGCTTAACCCCAGACTTAACGTTTCTTTTCGATTTGACACCAAGTGAAGCAAGTAACCGTATTCGGGAACGCGGGCAATTGGACCGAATCGAGAGCCGGGACGAAGCGTTCCACCAACGCGTCTATGACGGTTTTCAAACATTGCTTGCGCAGCACCCTGATCGGATGGTACGAATCGATGCGAATGAGACGATTGAATCGATACAAGATGAAGTACTAGATATTACATGTGAGCGATTAAACGAAAAAGGAGTGAACAAAGCATGAAGATGGTAATTGCGATTGTACATGATAAAGATAGCGCCCGTTTATCTGACGCTTTGATTGAAGAGGACTTTCGAGCGACGAAACTTGCGACGACTGGTGGGTTCTTAAAAGAAGGAAACACGACGTTCATGATCGGTGTACCGAAAGAACGACTCGAGGATTTGCTTTCGCTCATCAAATCAAATTGCTCGAGCCGTGATCAGATGATCACACCGATTTCTCCGATGGGTGGCCACGCCGATTCGTATATCCCGTATCCCGTAGAAGTACAGGTAGGCGGCGCTACGGTATTCGTCTTGCCGATTGAAGGATTCCATCAGTTTTAATGGGAGTGGGACAGATGCGTTTTGAACAATTGGCCGCGTCTCAGACCGTTGTCGCCAAAGTGATGGAGAACTCGATTCGGACTGATAAAGTCGGGCACGCCTATATCTTTTCGGGCGATTATGAACCTTACTTGATTGAGACCGCTCAACTGTTTGCCAAGTCACTCTTTTGTGAGGCGCCAGATGGGGTAGAACCTTGTGGAGATTGTCGGAATTGTCGGCGGATGGATTCAGGAAACCTAGTCGATTATCTCGAGATGGAGCCGGACGGGGCAAGTATAAAAAAAGAACAGATTCAACAACTGCTCAGTGATTTGTCGTTACGCGGAGCCGAAGGAGATCGGCAAGTGTATGTGATTCATCAGGCCCATAAAATGACGACGCAGGCGGCGAATAGTCTGCTTAAGTTTTTTGAAGAGCCAGGCGTCGGGAAACTCGCGATTCTTGTGACGACACAGCCGCAACTGTTGTTGCCGACAATTCGCTCACGAGCCCAGCAGCTCGTCTTTCGACCGATTGATCGGAATGAGTTGGCGGATAAGTTGTCTGCGGACGTCGCATGTACGACGGATTTGGCTCGCTTGGCGCTCGCTGTTTATCCGAAATGGGATGACGCCCGTGAAGTGCTTCACAACGAGTGGTTTGTACAGTCGTATGGGCTAGTGGTACAATTAGTTGAAGTATTGACTAAACGACCACAGGAGTTACTCCTATTCGCCCAAGAGAAGTGGCTCGGCCATTTTAAAGGGCGCAATGAGTTACGAGTGGGCCTCGAATTGTTTGAGAGCTGGTTAGAAGAGTCGCTCCGGTTCAAAGTCCGGACGGATTACACGCCGCAACTGTTCACTCGCGAACAGGTGTTGTATCAGGCGTTCATCAGTAATCGTTCGGCGCATAAGATTGTCCATGCGATTGAACACGTCCATGAGGCGATTCGACGACTCGAGGCAAACGTCAATCCTCAATTAACGTTCGAACGGTTAACGTTCGATTTACAGAAAGGATAAGAGAGCGTGCTTGAAGTAGTCGGAGTCCGCTTTAAAGAAGCGGGAAAAATCTATTACTTTTCACCAGGCGAAGCAACGCTTGAACGTGGGGACCATGTCATCGTCGAGACGGTGCGTGGTATTGAATACGGGGAAATCGTCCAAGTCGGGAAACAACTTGGGGAAGATGAAGTCGTTTTACCTCTAAAAACGATTCTTCGTGTCGCTGATCAAAAAGATGCTCAAATCGTCCAAGAAAATCGATTGGCAGCTTTTGACGCTCACGCCGTCTGTGAAGAAAAAATACGTGAACATCGACTGGAGATGAAACTCGTCGATGTTGAATATACATTTGATCGCAACAAAGTCATCTTTTATTTCACGGCAGAAGGTCGGGTCGATTTTCGAGAACTCGTCAAAGATTTGGCGAGCGTCTTCCGCACGCGCATCGAACTCCGTCAAATCGGTGTCCGGGATGAAGCGAAACTACTCAGTGGGATCGGTCCATGTGGCCGTGTCTTATGTTGTTCTTCCTTCTTAGGAGAGTTTGAACCGGTTTCGATCAAGATGGCGAAAGATCAAAACCTTTCCTTGAACCCGAATAAAATTTCCGGTGTGTGCGGCCGTCTCATGTGTTGCTTGAAGTATGAGAATGATACGTATGAAGAGTTGAAGCGTGACTTGCCGGACGTTGGGAAACGAATCAAGATTCCTGAAGGTGACGGACGTGTCATCGGCCTCAACATTTTGGATCAACTGATTCAAGTCGAGTTGAGCGACCGGACCCGTGTTGTGACGTATACGATTGACGAACTCGTTGAGGTCGGTGCGATCAAACGAAAACCGTCGAAACAGTGATGGGGTGCTGAGCAGTGGAACGAATGGATAAAAAGGAAGTTATGATGCGCGTCGATGCCATCGAGCAACAAATGCAGCTGTTGACGGAGCATCTAGGTGTACTGAAAGAGCAGTTGGCCTATTTGCTCGAAGAAAACCAGCATATGTATCTCGAGAATCATCACTTGCGTGAAAAAGTCGAGCAACTTGCAGAAGTGGAGACGACGGATGGCGATGCGCAAATCGCATTGTCGGGCAAAGGGCAAAACAATTTGGCCGCCTTGTATCAAGAAGGGTTCCATATCTGTAATTTGCACTACGGACAAGTACGAAAAGACGGCGATTGTCTTTTCTGCATGTCGATGTTAAATAAACACTAATACATTGGGGCGATAGACGGGGAAGTCACCCGTCCGTCGCCTTTGTCGTTATGTAGGAGGGAACGAAGCGTGACTGTAAAACAAGGGGAGCGGCTCGATGATTTGCTCGGACGCCCCGGAAAAATTATTCAAAGCGACGATGTGTTTTCGTTCTCGTTAGATGCGGTGCTACTCGCTGAGTTCGTCTGGGTACCCATCCAAAAAGGAAACCTAGTCGATTTGTGTGCCGGAACGGGTGCGATTCCGCTCTTCTTATCGTATCGGACAAAGGGGAGCGTCACAGGCATCGAGATTCAACCGAGACTCGTCGATATGGCGAACCGCAGCATCGCGGTGAACCGTCTCGAGCATCGACTGCAGATTATAGAAGGCGACGTCAAAGAAGCGGCGACACGGCTAGGCCACGCCCGTTACGATGTCGTCACGTGTAATCCACCGTATTTTCTGGCAAACGAGACGTCGCTCCGCAATCAAAACGAACACCATACGATTGCGCGCCATGAAGTGCTCTGTACACTCGAGGATTGTATCCAATCGGCGAGTCAGCTCGTCAAACCAGGCGGAAAAGTGGCGTTCGTCCACCGTCCGGAGCGGCTACTCGATATCGTCACGCTCATGCGGACATATCGAATCGAGCCGAAGCGGATGCAGCTCGTCTATCCAAAAGCGGGACGAGCGGCGAATACATTATTGATAGAGGGGTCAAAAGATGGAAAAGCTGGGCTCACGATTTTACCACCGCTTATCGTCTATGAAGATGATGACACGTATACGAAAACGATGCGAGACATCCTCGATGCGTAAGCACTACGTATATATTTTGGAGTGCCAAGACCACACGTATTACACGGGTTATACGAACGACCTCGACAAGCGGCTTCGTACCCATAACGCTGGAAAAGGTGCCAAATACACGCGAGCACGTTTACCTGTAACGCTCTGTTACGTGAAATCGTTTGAGACGAAACGAGAAGCGATGCGTTATGAGTGGTCAATCAAGCAATTGACCCGCGCCCAAAAACAAACGTTGATGGAGGGGACGAGCAATGAACTCACAGAAAAGTTACCAGACTGACGGACCGACGCTTTACATCGTGCCGACCCCGATCGGTAACCTAGAAGACATGACATATCGCGCCGTGCGTACGTTGCGCGAGGTGGACTTGATTGCGGCCGAAGATACACGCCAGACGATGAAACTGTGCCGTCACTTTGAAATCGATACGAAGCTTGTCAGTTACCATGAACATAATAAACAAGTGAGCGGGCCACGGCTGATTGAAGATATCGAGAATGGAAAATCGGTGGCTGTCGTATCCGACGCCGGGATGCCTGGCATCTCTGACCCCGGTAGTGACCTCGTTCGGCTCGCGATTCAAGCGAAGGTACCGGTCGTCGTCTTGCCAGGGGCAAATGCAGCGCTCACAGCGCTCGTCGCGTCCGGACTGCCGACAGAACGCTTTTTATATTACGGGTTTTTGCCACGCAAAAAGAAAGAACGGGTCGACGTGCTAGCGTCGCTTCAATATGAGCCAGGGACGCTCGTCTTCTACGAAGCCCCGCATCGCTTAAAAGAGATGCTACAAGGGGTGAAAGCTGTGCTCGGCAATCGTGACGTCGTACTTGGGCGGGAATTGACGAAGACGTTCGAGGAGTTTTTGCGAGGAACGGTCGGTGAGGCGCTCGCTTGGTGTGAAGGTGAAGTCCGCGGAGAGTTCGTCGTGTTGGTGGGCGGGTCGACCGAGTCGGCTCCGACGCAAGATTGGTGGGAGACGCTCTCGCCGCTCGAACACGTCGATCGTTATATCGAGGACGGGCTAAAGCCGAACGCAGCGATTAAACAAGTGGCGAAAGAGCGTGGTCTCTCACGCAACGACGTCTATGACGCGTATCACGGAGTCGACAAAAAAGAGTAAGCAAGGAGTCCCTTGCTTACTCTTCGTTGTAGTAATTCTCAAGCATGTTTTTCAACTCGACGAGAACACGTTGTGCGCCTTCTGGTGAAAGAATCAACTTTCCGTCCGCCAACTTGAAGTTATCGTCTGATACTTCGCCTGTTACTTGGCAAGTCATGTTCGGCTTATATTTTTTCAAAACGATTTGCTCGTTGTCGACGTAAATTTCAAGTGCGTCTTTCTCAGCAATTCCGAGTGTGCGGCGCAATTCGATTGGAATAACGACCCGACCGAGTTCGTCCACTTTCCGTACGATACCTGTTGATTTCATTTTGTATTTCCTCCTCCGATGATGTCGAAATCTCTTGGTGACATAAATCGTCAAAATTCGACAATGTGGCTACAGCAAAAAGCATACTAAACTTTCCAATTGCAGTCAACTGCTTACTATTGGAATTGTGCTTTTTCGAAAAATGACGATAATGGAACGATATACACCTAAATTTCCCCGTAACGTAGAGCTTTAAACAAAGAAAGGGTTTTTTTGGAACATTTATTTGAATAGGCAACAAATTAATTCCAAACAATTGGTTTGGAAAAAGGTTTGTCGAACCGTGTATAATGGAAATTGCAAATGTCGAAAGGATGGAGAAAAACTATGGCGAAGCCTACTTTTTATATTACGACCCCAATCTATTACCCGAGCGCGAAGTTGCACATCGGTCACGCCTATACGACCGTGGCAGGTGACGCGATTGCCCGCTATAAGCGATTGAAAGGATTTGACGTCCGTTATTTGACGGGCACTGACGAGCACGGACAAAAGATTCAAGAGAAGGCGAAAGAAGCCGGCGTCACCCCACAGGCGTTCGTCGACGAAGTCGTGAAAGATATCAAAGTATTATGGGATCGCCTCGAGATCTCGTACGACGATTATATTCGAACGACGGAAGGCCGTCATAAGGCTGTCGTCGAACACGTCTTTGAGACGCTTCTTAAGAACGGAGACATTTACCTCGGTGAATATGAAGGCTGGTATTCGGTGTCGGACGAGACGTATTACACCGAGTCGCAACTTGTCGACGGCAAGAGCCCCGACAGCGGACATCCAGTCGAACTCGTGCGGGAAGAGTGTTACTTCTTCCGTCTCAGCAAGTATGCGGACCGCCTCATCGAATATTTCGAGTCGCATCCGGACTTTATCTTGCCAGAATCGCGAAAGAGCGAGATGATCAACAACTTCTTGAAGCCGGGTCTTCAAGATTTGGCCGTCTCCCGGACAACGTTCGACTGGGGTGTCCAAGTCCCGTCGAACCCGAAGCATGTCGTCTACGTATGGGTCGATGCGCTCACGAACTATATCTCGTCACTCGGCTACGGGACGGACAACGACGAGTTGTTCAACCGTTACTGGCCGGCTGACGTGCATTTGGTCGGAAAAGAGATCGTCCGTTTCCATACAATCATCTGGCCAGCTCTCCTCATGGCGCTTGACCTTCCGTTGCCAAAACAAGTATTTGCGCACGGTTGGCTCCTCATGAAAGACGGCAAGATGTCCAAGTCAAAAGGGAACGTCGTCGACCCAATTCCGCTCATCGATCGCTACGGCCTCGACTCGCTTCGTTACTACTTGTTGCGTGAAGTCCCGTTCGGCGCGGACGGCACGTTCACACCAGAAGCGTTCGTCGACCGGTTGAACTTCGACCTCGCCAACGATCTCGGCAACCTGCTGAACCGGACCGTCGCGATGATTAAGAAGTACTTCGACGGGAACGTACCAGCGTATGCGGGGAACGTGACGGTGTTCGACGCCGACTTGCTTCGCGTCGTCGAAGAAACGACGTCGAAGACGGAAGCGGCGATGGAGCATATGGAGTTCTCGGTCGCGCTCACAAACATCTGGCAGCTCGTCAGCCGAGCGAACAAGTATATCGATGAGACGCAACCGTGGGTGCTCGCGAAAGATGAAGCGAAACGAGACGAACTCGCGTCGGCCATGACCCACTTGGCTGGCGTCTTGCGCCACGTCGCTGTCATGATTCAACCGTTCATGACACGGGCACCGAAAGAGATGTTCCGTCAACTCGGACTCGAAGGACAAGACATGTCATGGGAAGCGCTCGATACGTTTGCGACCTTTGACGGAGCGGTCGTCACGGACGGCACGCCAATCTTCCCACGTCGCGATGTGAAAGAAGAGGTAGATGCGATTCAAGAAATGATGCGTCAAGCCTCGAAAGCACGTGTCGAAGAGGAAGCAGAGGAAGAGGCAGCGGATGAAGACGTCCGTCCTGAAATCACAATCGACGTCTTTGACCAAGTCGAGTTCCGGGTCGGGCAAATCGTCGAAGCCGATAAAATCAAAAAAGCGAAAAAACTGTTGAAACTTCAAGTCGATCTCGGTAGCGAGACGCGCCAAATCGTCTCGGGCATCGCCGAATGGTATGCACCGGAAGAGTTGGTCGGCAAAAAAGTCATCGTCGTCGCCAACTTGAAGCCGGTCAAGCTCCGGGGCGAGTTGTCTCAAGGAATGATTTTGGCAGCCGATAAAGATGGTAAGTTAGAACTTGCAACCGTATCTGAGAATATGCCGAACGGGGCCATCGTCAAATAATTTTTGAGGGAGACTTCGGTCTCCCTCTGTTTGTTTAAAAAGGAGGATGCACGATGTTGATTGACACGCACACACACATTAACGCCGATCAATTCAAAGATGACGTCGATGAAACGATTAGACGGGCACGTGAGGCGGGGGTGTCCCCGATGCTCGTCGTCGGCTTCGATGATGAGACGATCTCGCGCGCGATCGAACTCGCCGAGACGTACGAAGACATTTACGCGATTGTCGGCTGGCACCCAGTCGATGCAATCGACTGCACACCAACGGACTTGGAACGAATCGAGGCGCTGATGGGGCACCCGAAAGTGATGGCGCTCGGTGAGATTGGACTCGACTATCATTGGGACAAATCTCCAAAAGACGTACAGCAACGTCTGTTCCGTGAACAAATTGCCATCGCGAGGCGCACGAACATGCCAATCGTCATCCACAACCGCGAGGCGACGGCAGACGTGCTCGATCTGTTAGAAGAAGAGCACGCCGAAGAGATTGGTGGCGTCTTCCACAGCTACAGCATGTCGGTCGAACTACTTGAGCGTTGCCTGCGCATGAACTTCTATATCTCACTCGGTGGCCCGGTCACGTTCAAGAATGCGAAAGTCCCAAAAGAAGTGGCGAAACAAGTCCCGCTCGATCGCCTGTTAGTCGAGACGGACTGCCCGTATTTGACGCCGACGCCGTTCCGCGGTAAACGGAACGAACCGGCCTACGTCACCTATGTCGCCGAAGAAATCGCCGCGCTACGAGGTATCTCGCTTGAGGAACTTGCTGAAGCGACGACCGCGAACGCGAAGCGGCTCTTCCGTCTACCGTGATGGTTAAACGAATCGCGCTCAGCGCTGTCGTACTCGTGACAGCGGTACTCGCCTATACGTTGACGCAACCGGAGACGGTGACGATCATCGACGGCACAAACCGAATCGAGCATGAGACGCGGGCGACGTCCGTGTTCGAGGTGCTCGAAGAGACCGGCATCACGGTCGAAGACGCCGATTACGTGACGCCGGCACTCAGTGCGGAACTGTCTGCCGAACGCATGATTTACATCGAACGCGCGAATACGGTCTCACTTCAAATCGGTTATGGGCAGACGGAGACGATTGAGACGCGAGAACGGACCGTCCGCGACGTGTTGCTTCGATACGGGGTGACGGTGCGCGACGGAGACGACGTCTATCCGGACGTGCGCACACCCGTCACATCCGGGATGACGATTCGATATCAACCGGTGCTCGCGGTTAATCTGATCGTCGAGGATGAGGCGAAGACGTTGAATACGATGGCGAAGACGGTCGAGCAAGTGTTGCGCGAAGCCGGAATCAGCGTGTCAGAGCGCGATACGATCGCACCGGCGCTGTCGACAACGCTTCGAGAAGGCATGACGATTACCGTCAATACGAGTCGGGACGTCGTGCAATACGAGAATCGGCTTATCCCGTTTGAGATCGTGAAAGAAGACGATGATACGCTTGAAATCGGTCAAACCGAGGTTGCCCAAGTCGGAGTACCCGGGCTAGAACGGACGCGGTATGCAGTGACGGTCGAAAATGGTACAATTACAAATCGGACCGAGACAAGTGTCGAAACGTTGCAAACCGTGCGTCCGCAAATCATTAAGATTGGGACAAAACCGGTGCCAGAGCCGGCCGAAGAAGCGACGCCGGTTCCGACAGAATCTGAGAGTCCATTCCGTGAAGAGGCCGAAATCAAAATCGAAGAGACACCTCTGCCTGAGGATGTGCTCGATTTTTCAGCGGCCAAACAACTTCTCGTTGAGGCGACCGCCTACACGAATAACCCCGAAGATACGATCACGTTTGACGGACGCGTCTTGACGCGTAGCGGCTATGACGTGACCGATACGATTCTGTACGAAGGGATGCGAATCATCGCGGTCGACCCGTCAATCATTCCGCTCGGGACACGTGTGTATGTCGAAGGGTTCGGTATGGCCATCGCCCTCGATACCGGCAGTGCCATCAAAGGGAATATCATCGACATCCTGATGGACACGAAAGAAGAAGCGGTCACGTTCGGACGGAAGCCGCTCACGATTTGGGTCATCCCGAAGCAAGAAGAGAAAGAAGGAAGCGAAGATGCGTGAAAAAATACAAGAAGTGATTGTCGTCGAGGGACGGGACGATACGACCCGGCTCCAAGAAGTGTATGACGTCGACACGATTGAGACGAACGGGTCGGCCGTCTCGAAACAGACGCTTGAACGGGTGAGGCGCGCCCAAGAGACGCGCGGCGTGATTATTTTGACGGACCCGGACTATCCGGGCGACCGCATTCGCGCCATCGTCGATGAATACGTTCCCGGCTGTAAGCACGCCTACTTGCCCCGGGCCGAGGCGAAAGACAAGCGCGGGAAAATCGGCGTTGAACATGCGACACCGGACACGATTCGCCGTGTGCTCGAGGCCGTGTACGAAGACCGAGTCGAGACCGACTTGCCACTCGTCACGCGAAAAATGGTGCTCGACGCCGATTTGATTGGTGGGGCCGAGGCGTCGAGACGACGAAAACGTCTCGGTGTGTTGCTTCGCATCGGCGAACCGAACGCGAAACAGTTCGTGAAACGAGTCGAGGCGATGCGCGTCACGACCGAGGAGTGGGAACGGGCGCTCAAGCAGTTAGAGGAGGAAAATCATTGAAAGACATTGCAACCATTCATCGGACGAAAACCATTTTAGAACGGCATGGCTTCTCGTTCAAAAAGTCACTCGGTCAAAACTTTTTGATCGACTTGAACATCTTAAATAAAATCGTCGACGCGGCCGAACTCGGTGAAGCGAGCGGCGTGCTCGAGATTGGACCAGGCATCGGATCGCTAACAGAGCAGTCTGCGAAACGTGCGAAAAAGGTCGTCGCGCTCGAAATCGACCAACGCTTGTTGCCGATTCTAGAGGACACGATGGCGCCTTATCCGCACGTCCACGTCATTCACGGAGATGCGCTCGAGCTCGATCTTCCGGCTATCGTCGAGCGTGAGTTTTTGAACGAAGGGATTGACGACATCTCGGTCGTCGCCAACTTACCGTATTACGTGACGACGCCAATCATCATGCGTTTGCTCGAGAGTCAAGTTCCGTTTCGTTCGCTCGTCATGATGATTCAAAAAGAAGTGGCGGAACGCATCGGGGCGAAGCCGGGAACGAAGGCGTATGGCTCGCTCTCGATCGCGATTCAATATTATGCCGAGGCCGACGTGAGTTTTATCGTCCCGAAAAACGTCTTCATGCCGGCACCAAACGTCGATTCCGCCGTCATCACGTTGAAGATGCGCCCGCAGCCTGCCGTCGAAGTAAAAGACGAAGCGTTCTTCTTCGAAATCGCGCGAGCCAGTTTCGCGCAACGGCGTAAAACGATCTTGAACAACTTGACGAATCATCTCGGCAAAGACAAAAAAGTGGAGCTCGAACGCCTGTTGAACGAGGCGGGCATCGATCCGAAGCGTCGAGGTGAAACGTTGACACTCGAGGAGTTTGCACGTCTTGCTGACACAATTTTACCACTTAAAAATAGTTGACGACCGGATTTCGAGTCGCTATAATATTTAATCTTTATTTTCTTTTTTCAATGTGTTATACTTGTAACAGTGAGGTGAAGCGTATGCCAAAGACGTTACAAGAAATCAGACAGAAACTCGAATCGCATGTTGGAGAACGATTGACGTTGAAAGCAAACGGCGGTCGTAAGAAAGTCGTTACTCGGTTTGGAACGCTCGTTGAGACGTATCCCGCGGTGTTCGTCGTCAAATTGGATGAAGACCACCATAACGTGGAACGTGTCTCATATAGCTACGCTGATGTCCTAACGGATACAGTTAAAATTGAATTCAGCAATTGAACGATAAATGAGGGGCGGATGCATTGGCAGCTGCTTCTTTTTTTGTGCGCTCGTTTACGGTACAATGGCGAACAGGAGATACATGGGAAGGGTGAACGATATGCGCACGATTAGTGTGAAAGCGCCGGCAAAAATCAACTTGACGCTCGACGTTCTCGGAAAGCGAACGGACGGCTATCATGAAGTGGAAATGGTTATGACGACGGTCGACTTGTCTGACCGCTTAGAACTTACGGTCCTCGATACCGATGAGATTCGGATTCAATCGGAGCACGCCTACGTCCCGAGCGATCATCGGAACTTGGCGTATCGGGCGGCCGACTTGTTGCGGAAGCGGTTCGGCATCACAAAAGGCGTCGAAATCGTTTTGGATAAACACATTCCGGTGGCGGCCGGACTGGCTGGAGGTTCGAGTGACGCGGCGGCCACGCTCCGCGGGATGAACGAACTGTTTGACCTTGGGCTGTCGCTCGAACAATTGGCTGAGCTCGGGGCGGAGGTCGGTTCCGACGTCTCGTTTTGTGTCATGGGTGGCACGGCCATCGCGCGCGGTCGCGGCGAGAAGTTAGAACTCATTCCGTCACCTCCACCGTGCTACGTCGTCTTGGCGAAACCGAAGATTGGGGTCTCGACGGCTGACGTCTATCGGGCTGTCGACATGGATCAGATGATTCATCCGAATACGGAAGCGATGGTCAAAGCGATTCACGAACGGGACTTTCACACGATTTGTGACAACCTCGGCAACGCGCTTGAGGCGGTCACGCTCGAGATGCATCCAGAGGTTCGTCAAATCAAAGAGACGATGCTCCACTGCGGCGCGGACGGGGTGCTTATGAGCGGGAGCGGCCCGACCGTATTTGCGCTCATCGAACACGAACAAAAAGCCCATCGCGTCTATAACGGGCTGAAAGGATTCTGTCCAGAAGTGTTCGTCGTTCGGATTCTCGGGAAAAAACATTGAACAAAGACGAATGAGTCTGATATATTCTGTTTAGAACATTCGTCTATTATTGGAAAAGTGAAGGGGAATCCGTATGAAAATCCGTAGAAGTGGTCGTCTCGTCGATATGACCCGTTATTTACTCGATCATCCGCATCAGCTCGTCTCGTTGTCGATGTTTTCGAGCCGCTATAAAGCCGCCAAGTCGTCCATCAGCGAAGACTTGGTCATCGTCAGTGAGATGCTCGCCCACGATGGTACCGGCAAGCTCGTCACCGTCCCTGGGGCGGCCGGTGGCGTCATGTTTATCCCAGGTTGGAGCAAAGACAAATCGCTGTCGATGATTGACGGTTTATGCGACCAACTGTCGAAGCCGGAGCGTCTGCTTCCGGGAGGGTACCTCTATTTGACGGACGTGCTCGGTAACCCGCGCCAAGTGAAGCCGATGGGGCAAGTGTTCGCCTCGGTCTTTGCTGACCGAAAAGTCGACGTCGTCATGACGATTGCGACGAAAGGGATTCCGCTCGCGTACGCGGTCGCCGAACAGCTCGGCGTCCCGTTCGTCATCGTTCGTTCGGACAGCCGGGTGACGGAAGGATCGACGGTCAGTATCAACTACGTGTCCGGCTCTTCAAAAGCGATTCGGACGATGGCACTCGCACGTCGTAGTCTGCCGCGCGGTGCGAACGTCTTACTCATTGACGACTTCATGAAAGCCGGAGGTACGATTCGCGGCATGATGAGCTTGTTGAACGAGTTCGAAGCCAACCTTGCTGGTGTCGGTGTACTCATGGAAGCCGAAGGTGCCGAGAAGAAGATGGTCAGCGAATACGTCAGTTTGATGAAGTTGACGAACGTCGATCCAGATGAAGGGCTCGTCACAATTTCACGCGGAAACGTTGAACAGTTCTTAAAGTGATTGGCAAAAATTTGATTTCGTTTTATGATGAAAGGGTATAGAAGTCATACGGAATCAGTTACGTTCGCTAGAAGTCACCTTTACCTTTTATAAAGGACACCTTGGTACAGACAACGATGAAAAGGGGATGCGAAACATGCAGATCACAGACGTAAAAATTCGCAAAGTGGCAACAGAAGGTAGAATGAAGGCGCTCGCCTCGATCACGCTCGATCACGAGTTCGTGGTCCACGACCTTCGGATCATCGAAGGGAGCACCGGCCTGTTCGTCGCCATGCCGAGCAAACGGACACCAGAAGGCATCTTTCGTGATATCGCGCATCCGATTAACGGCGATATGCGTCAAAAAGTCGAAGCGGCCGTGCTAGAAGCGTACGCTGAGATTGACGTCGCCGTCTATGAGATGGAAGAGATGCACGAATCATAATAAGCCAGCGGAACGAAGTATCGTTCCGCTGCTTTTTTGCGTGCGTTTGGTTACGAATCAGTACAACGGTTGAAACGAGGTCGCTGTTTCGATATAGTAGAAACGGTGTAAATAGGATTTATATGCAGAAAAACCGAACTATAGCTATAAAATCACAGTCGATTGAGATAGGAGCGAATCAAGAATGGATCGTTTTGCAGTCATTTTGGCAGCAGGGAAAGGGACGCGCATGAAGTCGAAGCTATATAAAGTACTTCATCCGGTCCTTGGCAAACCAATGGTCGAGCACGTCGTCGACCAACTCGACAAAATCGGGGTCAGTCGTCAAATCGTCATCGTCGGCCATGGGGCTGAAGCGGTACAAGACACACTCGGATCTCGTGTCGACTACGCGGTTCAAGAAGAGCAACTCGGAACGGGCCATGCCGTCCAGATGGCAGAGGCGGAGCTCGCCGGGAAGGCTGGCGCGACGCTCGTCGTCTGCGGCGACACACCGCTTTTGACAGCGGAGACGCTAGAAGCGTTACTCGCGCATCACGAAGCGCAACAGGCGAAAGTGACGGTGCTTACGGCAATCGCGGACGATGCGACCGGATATGGCCGCGTCATTCGTAGTGCAGATGGCAACGTGACGAAAGTCGTCGAGCATAAAGACGCATCTGAAGCCGAACTTGAAATTCGTGAAATCAACACGGGTACGTACGTCTTCGACAACGAGTTGTTGTTTGAGGCGCTCCGTCAAGTCGGCAACGACAATGCACAAGGCGAGTACTACTTGCCAGACGTCATCGCGATCGCAAAAGAGGCAGGCGAAGTCGTGGCCGCACACACGGCTCCGACATTTGACGAGACGATCGGTGTCAATGACCGAATCGCGCTCTCGCAAGCTGAGACGATTATGCGTAAACGGACGAATGAACGCTTGATGCGTGAAGGCGTCACGTTCATGGACCCAGCGTCGACATACATCTCACCGGATGCGGTAATCGGCTCGGACACGATCATCTACCCAGGGACGGTCATTCTCGGGAAGACGGTCATCGGTTCGGAATGTATCATCGGACCGAACTCGGATATCCGCGACAGTGTGATTGAAGACGGTGCAACGGTACGTCAATCCGTCTTGAGCGATAGCCGTGTCGGTAGCAACGCGCAAGTTGGTCCGTTCGCTCACCTTCGTCAACAAGCTGTACTCGGCGCGAACACACGTGTCGGCAACTTCGTTGAAATTAAGAAGTCGACGTTCGGGGACGGGGCGAAGGCCTCGCACCTCAGCTACATCGGTGACGCGTCAATCGGTGACCGCGTCAACCTCGGTTGCGGATCGATCACGGTCAACTACGATGGGACGAACAAGTTCGAGACAATCGTCGAAGCAGATGTGTTCGTCGGTTGCAATGTCAACTTGATCGCACCGGTCACGGTCGGAAAAGGGGCGATTGTCGCCGCCGGCTCGACAATCACGGACAATGTTCCGGAAGAAGCGCTTGCGATCGCCCGTGAGCGTCAAACGAATAAAGAAGGTTACACGAAACGATAAGTTGCTGCCAATTACTATTGAACACGATGGAGGAGAATCCTAAACATGTCTACTGTATATGAACGTGAAATTCGCCTATTTAGCTTAAATTCCAACCGCCCGCTCGCTGAAGAGATTTCAAAAGAAATCGGAATCCCACTCAGCGACTGCCAAGTGAAGCGGTTCAGCGATGGAGAACTTTACATCAACATCGAGGAAAGCGTACGCGGAGACGATGTGTACATCATCCAATCGACGAGCTCGCCGGTCAACGAGACGCTCATGGAGTTGCTCGTCATGATCGACGCGTTGAAACGCGCATCGGTCCGTACGATTAACGTCGTCATGCCGTATTACGGTTACGCACGCCAAGACCGCAAGGCGCGCTCGCGTGAACCGATCACGGCAAAACTTGTGGCTGACCTTCTTACAGTAGCTGGTGCGACTCGATTGATTACAATGGACTTGCACGCCGCTCAAATTCAAGGTTTCTTCAACATTCCAGTAGACCAATTGTTAGGAGTTCCCCTCATCTCGACGTACTTCGAGACAGAAGAATTCAAGTCGAAAGATATCGTCGTCGTGTCACCGGACCACGGTGGTGTCACACGCGCCCGTAAATTGGCGGAGCGCTTGAAAGCGCCGATCGCCATCATCGACAAGCGTCGCCCGGAAGCGAACGTGGCAGAAGTGATGAACATCGTCGGCAGCGTCGAAGGCAAGACGGCGATCTTAATCGATGACATCATCGACACGGCCGGTACGATCACGCTCGCAGCGGATGCCATCGTTCAAGCAGGTGCGAAAGAAGTGTACGCGTCATGTACGCACCCAGTCTTGTCTGGCCCGGCAATGGAGCGTATCGACAACTCGTCAATCAAAGAACTTGTTGTCTTGAACACGATCGATTTACAAGGTCGCGAATGTTCAAACAAAATCAAGCAAATGTCGGTCGCCCGTTTGCTTGGGGAAGCAATTATGCGTGTCCACGAGCACAAATCGGTGAGCACGTTATTCGATTAAAAAACGAGGCCCGAAGGCGTCCGCCTTTGGGCTTTTTTGTTCAGGAGGAAACGGATGAAATGCATCGTCGGCCTTGGGAATCCAGGCAAAAAATATGAGATGACCCGTCACAACGTTGGCTTTTTGGCGATTGACCGTCTCGCCGAGAAACACGGGATTCAATTGGATGAAGCGAAGTTTAAGGCGCTCATGGGAACGGGAAGAATCAATGGAGAACGTGTCGTGCTCGTCAAGCCGCTCACGTACATGAATTTATCGGGTGAGTCGGTTCGCCCGATTTTAGACTATTATAAGATTGACCTCGACGACTTGCTCGTCATCTATGACGACCTCGACATGGTACCCGGCAAACTACGGTTCCGTCCGAAAGGGAGCGCGGGAGGCCATAACGGAATCAAGTCGTTGATTCAGCACCTGGGCACGCAAGACTTTAAACGCTTGAAGCTCGGCATCGGTCGTCCGCCCCATCCGGTGAAAGTCGTCGACTGGGTGCTCATGAATTATCGAAAAGAAGACATGCCAGAATTGAATGATACGCTCGATCAAGCCGTATCCGCGGCAACCGATTTCGTGGATACCGAATGGATCGCGCTCATGAATCGATATAACTAAAGGGTCGCCGTACCCTTTTTTGTCGTATGAGGTGGAGGAAAACAAATGAACGCTCTAGAGAGATTTATGGTGGCGTTGCCTGAAACGAAAACCATTCGCGACAGGTTGCCGAAACTGGACCGTCAGCTCGTGACGGGATTGACGACGAGTGCGAAGGCGCTCGTTTTGGCAGGGCTCGCCAAAGAGACGTCACGACGTCTCGTCGTCGTCACCCACAACATGTATCAGGCCCAAAAAATGTACGACCAACTCGAGGCGTTGATTGGACCGGACAAAGCGTTGCTCTATCCAATCGATGAGACGCTCGCGGGCGAACTGTCGTTAACGTCGAGCCCAGAGCTTTTAGCGACCCGAATCGAGGCCAGGACGCGTCTCCTTCATGAACAAGGAGGCGTCGTTGTCGTGCCGCTCGGCGGCTTGCGTCGTTTCATCCCAAGCCCGGACGATTGGCAAGCGAGTCATCACGTCATTCGACCAGGACAAGAGTTAGAGTTGAAGCCGTTCGCGGAACGACTCGTCACACTCGGTTATGAACGGACCGCGACCGTGACGGCACCAGGTGAATTCTCGGTCCGTGGTAGCATCCTCGATGTCTATCCGCTGACGGAGGCCCGACCGTTCCGTATCGACTTATTCGATACGGAAGTGGATTCGGTCTTCACGTTCGACGCCGAGACACAGCGTTCGCTCGGTGTGGCGAAAGAAGCCGTCATCCCACCAGCGACGGAGTTCGTGGCGTCGGCGGATCAATTGAAAAAAGCTGGAGACGCGTTAAATCGACAATATGAGCGGACGTTGTCGCTCATCGAAACGGAGACGATTCGTCAGGCGCTTGAAGACGGAATTGCCGGTGACATTGAGACGCTTCGGCGAGGGGACGTGCCGAGTCAAATCGGGAAATTCACACCACTCCTCTATAAAGCGACGCTCCTCGATTACGTCGGTGCGGAAGCGGTGCTCATTTTAGACGAAGTCGCGCGAATCGAAGATGCGGCCGATGTGCAAGACCGTGAAGAAGCCGAATGGTTCTCGTCGTTAATCGAACGGGGAGAGTCGGTCTCCAACTATACGCTCGCCGTGCCGATGCATAAAGCGTTCCGTGACTTGAAACAAGTCGCCTTCTCGCTATTGCCGTCACGCCGTTCGGGCATCCCGGAGGCGAACACGGTTCACCTCAGTTGTCGCCCACTTCCGGCGTTCCATGGCCAGATGCATTTGTTGAAGCAAGAAGTCGAGCGTTGGCAGCAAAGTGACCACCGCATCGTCTTCCTCGCCGGAGACAAGGACCGGGCGGACAAAGTCGCGACGCTACTTGAAGATTACGGCATCCCTTCTACGTTTACGAACGTGGACGGGGAACTGTTACCACGTCACGCCCACGTCATGATCGGTCAAATCGAAGGTGGGTTCGAACTCTCGACGAGCCGACTCGTCGTCGTCTCGGAAGAAGAACTGTTCAAACGGGTGGCGAAGCGAAAACGTCAGACGAAGAATTTGACGAACGCCGAACGAATCAAGAGTTACCAAGAGCTGAAACCGAACGACCACGTCGTCCATATCCATCACGGGATTGGGAAGTATCTCGGCATCAAGACGATTGAAGTCGGCGGCATTCATCAGGACTATTTGCATCTCGTCTATGCCGGCGACGATGCGTTGTACGTACCGGTCGATCAAATCGACCTCGTCCAAAAGTACGTCGGCGCCGAAGGTAAAGAACCAAAAATTTATAAGCTCGGTGGCACGGAGTGGAAGAAAGTAAAATCAAAAGTCGCGAAATCAGTCGAAGATATCGCCGACGAGTTGATTAAACTGTATGCGGCACGGGAAGCGTCCGTCGGTTATGCGTTCCCAGGCGATGACGAAGAGATGAGTCAGTTCGAGTCGTCGTTCCCATACGCCGAGACCGAAGACCAAGTCCGCTCGATCGCAGAAATCAAAGCGGACATGGAGCGTTCGCGCCCGATGGACCGCCTTCTTTGTGGAGACGTCGGATACGGGAAGACGGAAGTGGCGATTCGAGCTGCGTTCAAAGCAGTGCTCGCTGGGAAGCAAGTCGCGTTCCTCGTGCCGACGACCGTCCTCGCCCAGCAGCATTACGAGACGATGCTCGAGCGTTTCAGCGAGTTCCCGATTAACGTCTCGGTCATGAGCCGTTTCCGCTCCAAGAGCGAGATGGCGGCGACGAAAAAAGGCTTGAAGGAAGGAACGATTGACGTCGTCGTCGGGACGCACCGTGTCTTGTCAAAAGACGTCACGTTCGCCGACCTCGGTCTCGTCATCATCGATGAAGAGCAGCGCTTCGGGGTGAAGCATAAAGAGCGACTCAAACAGTTGAAGACGAACATCGACGTGTTGACGCTGACGGCGACCCCGATTCCACGGACGCTCCACATGTCGATGATCGGCATCCGCGACTTATCCGTACTCGAGACACCACCGGAGAACCGCTACCCCGTCCAGACATACGTCATGGAGTACGATGGGATTGTGCTCCGCGAGGCGCTCGAGCGCGAACTCGCCCGAGGTGGTCAAGCGTTCTTCCTCTATAACCGTGTCGAAGGCATCGAGCGCAAAGCCGAAGAGATTCGGGCACTCTTGCCGGAAGCGCGCATCGCGACAGCGCACGGACGGATGACCGAGACAGAGCTTGAAAGTCAGCTCATAAGTTTCTTAGAAGGCGAGGCCGATATTCTCGTCTCGACGACGATTATCGAGACGGGCATCGACATCCCGAACGTCAACACGCTCATCGTCTACGATGCGGATAAGATGGGGCTGTCGCAACTGTATCAGCTTCGCGGCCGTGTCGGACGTTCAAATCGGATTGCCTACGCATACTTCACGTACCGGAAAGACAAACGGTTGACGGAAGTGGCAGAGAGCCGATTACAGGCGATTAAAGAATTTACCGAGCTCGGAAGCGGCTTCAAGATCGCGATGCGTGACTTGTCGATTCGCGGTGCCGGTAACCTGCTCGGGGCTCAACAGTCCGGATTCATTGACTCGGTCGGTTTCGACTTGTACTCGCAAATGTTGTCTGAAGCGATCGAAGAGCGGAAGGACCGCATGCGCGGACAGGCCAAACAAGTCGTCTTTAAACCAGAAATCTCGTTCCAAGCCGATGCGTACATCCCGGACGATTACTTGTCGGATAGCGAACTGAAAATCGAGATGTATAAACGTTTCAAATACGTCGATACACCGGAAGCGTTGTTCGCGCTCCAAGACGAGTTGATTGAGCGGTTCGGGGAGTTCCCGGAACCGGTCGCGCTATTGATTCAATTGACACGCCTCCGGATTTACGGCGAGATGGCGCGAGTAGCGCGGATTAAACAAGTGCCAGGCCGCGTCGAGATCGTCTTGACGATGGAGTCGACGACAGCGCTTGACGTCCCATCCTTCATGGAGTGGACGATGCCGCTCGGCCGTAAACTCGGCGTCGGTCAAGACAACGGCGCACTCAAGCTGTCGCTTAGCGGACGCATGCCGGTCGTCGAACTGTTGAATGATGCCGATACGGTCCTCGAAGAGTTGACGAAGAGGTTGGCGCATGCGGCCGTCAAGTAAGTTTGCGACAGGCGTCGTCTTGTTCGCTCTCGCGGGCTATATCACGAAAGTCATCAGCTTCGCGTATCGTGTCCCGTACCAGAACATTGCGGGAGACTTCGGTTTGTATGCTTATCAGACGGTCTATCCGTTCGCAGCAATCGTCGCATCGCTCGGCATGTACGCGATGCCCGTCGTCATCGCAAAGATTGGTGTCGGGGCGAACGGGCCGAAGCGGAAACTCGAAGTGTTGTGGGGGAGCTTTTATATTTTGCTCGGACTCGCCGTCGTACTTGTCATGGGGATGTGGTCGCTCGCGCCGCTCCTTGCGGGCTGGCTCGGCGACCCAAACCTCTCCTCGACACTTCGTGTGATCAGCCTGAGTTATTTGCTCATGCCGGCGCTCGCAGTGCTGAGAGGATCATTCCAATCGATTGACGACTTAAAACCGAGTGCCTTGTCGCAAGTGCTAGAGAACCTCGTACGCGTCACGGTCCTACTTGCCGTACTCGTCATCGGCGTGCACCTCGGACTCGATGCTTACGCCTTGAGCCGCTACGCTTACGCGGCGGCGCTCGTCGGCGGAATCGTAGCAATCGTCGTCCTCAGCGTGTGGGCGAAAGGCTTGCGACTACGGCTCGTCCCGGTCCAAAAGGTGACGCTCCAGGCCGCATTTCGTGTCATCGTGACGACTGGGTTTGCGGTCGGCTTCGCCTCACTCGGCATTCTATGGATGCAACTCGTCGACTCGTTCACGATCGTCAACTTGATGGGGGGCGATTTCGAGGCGAAAGTGAGTAAAGGCGTGTTCGACCGTGGTTATCCGCTCGTCCAATTCGCGATTCTGTTCACGACCGCGCTCGGGATGGCAAACGTGCCGAGCCTTGTACGACATTACCGGGCCCGGCAGATTGAAGCGACGGCGAGCGGTCTTCGCTCGATGATTCGGGTGACGACCGCTGTCGCGGCCGCGGCAACGATTGGACTCATGGGTGTGATGCTCCCGCTGAACGTGGCGTTGTTCGAGAATGCGGACGGGACGTTCGCGCTCGTCCTCCTTTCGACGAGTACGTTCGCCGCGTCCCTCGCCGTCGCGAGCATGACGTGTCTGCAGGCGATTGACCGGGAGCGGACGGCCGCGTTCGGGATGCTTGTCGCGATTGGAATGAAACTCGTGGTCAATCTCATGCTCGTTCCAAACTACGGGATTGAAGGGGCGGCCATTGGGACGTCTGTCGCCTTTTTAGGGATGGCCGCCTTTAACTTTAATCGGCTCGACCGAGTCATCCCGCTCGGCATGCTACGCTTCAAACATTATGGATTACTCGTCAAAACGGTCACGCCGATGGGTCTTGTCCTCTTCGGTTTGAACGTGCTCGCGCTCGATCGGATGACGCACCGCCTCGATGCCTTCGTCTGGCTCGGGGGGATGGTGTTGATCGGGGCCGGCCTATACGCGTGGCGGCTTTGGCGCGAGCGCGTCCTCTCAATCGGAGAGTGGGAGATGATTCCGCTCGGCAACCGTTTCGTCAATTTGATGGATAAAAAGGAGAACTGATATGAGCTTTGGAATTACCGTCGTCGGACTCGGGTCCGGCGAACTTGAACAACTGCCGCTCGGCGTATATCGTCATTTGAAACGACAGCCGCTCGTCTGGTTACGGACAAGGAACCATCCGGTCGTCGACGAACTCGAGGCGGAAGGAATGCACTTCGAGTCGTTCGATTCGGTCTACGAGACGTCGGAAACGTTTGAAGACGTCTACGAACAAATCGTCGCATCTCTCATCGAGAAAAGTGACGAGCTCGCTATTACGTATGCTGTCCCGGGTCATCCGTTCGTAGCCGAACGGACGGTCGAGTTGCTCGTTGAACGAGGCGCGGATGTCACGTTTCTCGGTGGACAGAGCTTTCTGGACGCGATGTTTCAGGCGCTTCGCATCGATCCGATTAATGGCTTCCAGTTGCTCGATGCGACCGCGCTCGATATCGAACGGTTGCAAGTGACGCAACACGTCCTCATCGGACAAGTGTACGACGGCTTCGTCGCCGGGGACGTGAAAGTTCAATTGATGGAACGCTATCCCGATGAACACGTCGTGAAGCTCGTCACGGCGGCCGGGACGAAACACGAGCAGATTCGAGAAGTGCCGCTCTATGAGATGGATCGGGTCGCCGAAGTCGACAACTTGACGACGCTCTACGTGCCGCCGTTGACCGATGAAGCGTATTTAGCTCGCGAGTTTGCGACGCTTCACCACATCATCGCAACACTCCGAGGTCCAAACGGATGTCCATGGGACCGGAAGCAGACGCATGAGTCGCTTCGCAAATATTTGCTTGAAGAAGCGTACGAATTGATTGAAGCGATTGACGAACAAGACGACGATGCCATCATCGAAGAGCTCGGGGACGTGTTGCTTCAAGTCATGCTTCACGCACAAATCGGTGCGGACGAGGGCTATTTCGATATCCGGGACGTCATCGGGTCCATCAGTGAGAAAATGGTGCGTCGACACCCGCACGTTTTCGGGAATGTGACGGTCGCGGATGCCGATGATGTGATTTCGAACTGGAATGCGATTAAGAAGGCCGAAAAAGGGGAAAAGAGAAAATCGCAACTAGACGGCGTACTTATGACACAACCAGGTTTGATGCGAGCCGAACAGCTGCAGAAAAAAGCTGCACACGTTGGATTCGAATGGGATGATGTGAGCGGTGCGTTCGCGAAACTTGAAGAAGAAGTGCGCGAGTGGAAAGAACACCCGGAAGATGAGACTGAGCTCGGGGACGTATTATTTTCAATCGTCAACGTCGCTAGATATTATAAATTGAACGCCGAGCAAGCGCTCGAACGAACGAATCAAAAATTCAAGAGACGGTTTGCATATATCGAGGCGAACGGTTCCGTGGAGGACATGACGCTCGAGCAGATGGATCGACTCTGGAATGAAGCGAAGGAGCAAGGACTATGAGGTTGGATAAATTTTTGAAAGTGTCCCGGTTAATCAAGCGCCGGACGTTGGCCAAAGAAGTAGCGGATCAAGGTCGTATCGAACTGAACGGACAAGTCGCGAAAGCGAGCACGGACGTCAAAGTCGGAGACGAGCTTACAATCCGTTTCGGGAACAAGCTTGTCACGGTCGTGATCGATTCGATTGCAGAACATGCCCGTAAAGAAGACGCGAAAGAAATGTATCGCCTGATCAAAGAAGAAAAGGTGAACAGTGGTACGGAAGCGTAAAAAAAAGGTATACTGAACGTATCAGGACAGGAGGAAGGTGATTCGATGAATGGACGTACCCCGACAGAGCGAAAACAGCGAATTCGGGCTCTCGACGAACGGAGAGAACAGCTGGAAAAAGAACAGAGCCGGCGACGTATCCATCTTCGACGCCGCCTGGCTGCGGCCTCCCTTCTCTTTTTGTTGATGATCGTGCTCATCGGTCAAAGTTACTTCTCGAAAGTCGGTTATGTCTCAGAGCAAGAGCGCAAACAAAACGAAGCGCAAATCGAGTTAAATGAAGTAAAAGGTGAGCAAGCGGAGTTGAAGGAGCAGGTCGAACGTTTACAAGATGAAGAATATATCGCCAACCTCGCGCGCAATGAGTTGTTGTTCTCGAAAGATGGCGAGATTATTTTTTACTTCTCCCCAGAGGAATAAGTCGGTTCGTTGACCGTTGACGAAACGACTCGTATAATTGTAGGGAATCAATCAAAAAAGGAGTACATTATTTTATGTCAATTGAAGTAGGAAGCAAAGTACAAGGTAAGGTTACAGGGATTACGCATTTCGGAGCGTTCGTAGAACTTCCAAACGGGAAGACAGGTTTGGTCCACATCAGTGAAGTGGCGGATTCTTACGTCAAAGACATCAACGAAGTCCTCACAGTCGGCCAGGAAGTCACAGTCAAAATCTTGAACGTCGAAAACGATGGCAAAATCGGGTTGTCCATCAAGAAAGCGGTCGATCGCCCTGTGAGCGAACGCCCTGAACGCCCAGCAGGTGAGCGTTTCTCTCGCGGTCCTCGTCCAGGCGGACCGGGTCAAGGCCAAGGCGGTCCACGCGGCGGCGGTGGCCCACGCGGCGGCGGTCCACGTGGTGGCGGACGTCGTGAAGTGCGACGCGAACCAGAAACGTTTGACACGTTGATGAGCAAATTCTTGAAAGATAGTGATGAGCGTCTCACAACGTTGAAACGTCAAACCGACTCAAAACGCGGTGGACGTGGCGCCAAGCGCGGGTAACCCTTCGTAACACCAATTCGCTTCTACTCATTATATTAAGCTCTTCCTGTAGGAGAGGCACGAACCACAGACGAACATCGTCTGTGGTTTTTTTAGTTTAAAGTTATGAAAAATAACTAAAAAGGGTTGATTTTTTCATGAAGAGCGAGCAAAATAGGAAACATGAAAAAATAGTTATGTTTTATAAGTGAAGGTGGAGAAACAAATGAATGGATGGAAACTTTGGAAAGCGGAGTGGCGGAACATCGCGAAAAACCCTCGCGTCTTGATTCCGATTTTGGCGGTGGCACTCGTACCGCTCATGTACGCGGGCATGTTTTTATGGGCGTTTTGGGATCCGTATGGTCAGATGAAGGATCTCCCTGTCGCAATTGTCAACGAGGACGAAGGGGCGACGTTCAATGAGGATTCGCTCGCTGTCGGAGACGAACTCGTCGACAAGCTGCTCACCTCGGAGGCGTTCGATTTCATCGAGACGACTCGAGCTGAGGCTGAATCGGGATTAAACGACCATGATTATTACATGGCGATTGAAATCCCGAAAGATTTTTCAAAAAAAGCGACGACAGCACTCGAGGACAATCCTGAACAGCTCGAGCTCAAATATATTGCGAATGAGTCATATAATTTTCTAGCGGCTCAAATCGGCGGCTCGGCGATGGAGCAAGTAAAAGGGGAGTTATCGACCGAGGTCGCCAAACAGTACGTCAGCGCCATGCGAGATGGCATTCAAGATGCAGCAGCTGGTCTTGAAGATGCGGCAGATGGGGCAGCTAAACTCGCCGACGGATCCAAGACGGCCGAGAAAGGTGCGACTGAACTTGCCGATGGCACTGCACTTCTCGCTTCGAAACAACAAGAGTTGGCAGACGGAGCAGGGCAGTTAGGTGAGGGTGTGTCCCAACTTGCAACCGGTTCGACCGACTTGGCGGATGGAAGTCAACAAGTGTATGAAGGAAGTGCGGCCCTCTCAGACGGGGCACGACGTGTGGACGAAGGAGCGTCCGCCCTCTCAGACGGGACGAATCGACTCGTCGAAGGGACGACCACGTTCGCGTCAAAATTAGCAGAATTGCATGCGGGTACCACGTCACTTGACGAAGGGATGCAAGATTTAGCCGCAGGACTCAACCAAGCGAAAGCTGGTAGCGCACAGCTCGTCTCTGGATCTAGTGAGTTGGCGAATGGAATATCGAATGCCAAACAAGGCAACGCCGCACTCTTGGCAGGAGAGACCGAACTAATTGACGGCATCGGTCAAATGAAAACAACATTACTCGCTAGCCAAGACGCATTGATGCAACAACTTTCGACGTTGGCAGAATCCGGTCAACCGATTCCGCCAGAAGTGCTTCAACAAGTCGTCAATCGACTTGCGGAAGGGAATCAGGCGACAGCAGCAGGATTTGATGAGCTCGCTTTAGGAGCAAGCCGCATTCGAGACGGGCAAACCGCACTCGATGCCGGTTTGACGAAAGCGGAAGCGGGGGCGAATGAACTTGCTTCTGGTCTAGTTACCCTTGATCAAGGACAAGCCAAATTGAGTGACGGGGCGACGGCGCTCGCAACTGGTTCATCCCAACTCGAGCAAGGAGCGAAAGTAGCCGCCGCAAGTTCGAACGAGCTCGCATCAGCGAGCACGGCGTTGAACGCGGGTGTAGGGCAGTTGAGAGATGGAACGTCTGAATTGGCTTCTGGTAGCACACGTTTGACGGAAGCGACGGGCACGTTGACAGAAGGAAGTAAACAGCTCGCCGCCGGTGCGAAAGACGCAGAGACTGGTACACGCACGCTGACTGATGGGGCAATGCAACTCGCCGATGGCGGGAAGACGGTCGCGTCAGGAAGCAGTGAATTGAGAGACGGCTTGTCTGAACTGGAATCAGGAAACGTCACGCTACGTGACGCATTGGCCGAAGGTGCGGAGCAGGCGTCCATCGAGCTTGGAGACGAGAACGTCGATATGATGGCCGGACCGGTCACGATTGTCAATGAGTCGATTCATAAAGTACCGAACTATGGGACTGGTTTTGCGCCGTACTTCATGTCACTCGGTCTTTTCGTCGGAGCGCTATTGTTGTCGATTGTATATCCGTTATACGATCCAGCCGGGAAACCGAAGCGCAGTCTATCTTGGCTCCTTTCTAAATCCGGAGTGCTCGTTGTCGTTGGATTCGTGCAAGCGCTCGTCTTGAACGTCGCGATGATTCAACTCCTTGGTCTAGAGGTGGAAGCGCCGCTTCGCTTCTTCGGATTCAGTTGGCTCGTTAGCATCACGTTTTTATTAATCGTGCAATTACTCGTGACGACACTTGGCAACCCAGGTCGTTTCGTCGCCATCGTCTTGCTCATTTTGCAATTGACGACGTCGGCCGGAACGTTCCCGCTTGAGTTGATTCCAAGCGCACTTCAACCATTTAACACGCTCTTGCCGATGACATATACGGTCGCGGGATACAAAGAGATTATCTCGAATGACGGCATTCAATATTTACAGTCGGCAACAACTTATCTAGCCTTCGCCTCACTTGCTTGTTTTGGACTTCTATGGAGTTATTTTAGAATTGCGTGGAAGAAAAAATATCGAGGCGTGACAGCAGAAGCATGATGTAAAATGAACAGGAAATCGTGTATAGTGGGAAAGACGACACTATGCACGATTCTTTTTATAAAAAACTTTTAAAAAAGAATTGACACAAATGTGGTGACTGGTTATTATAGAAAATGTGCTTAGGACACAACAATAACATGGCGGTGTAGCTCAGCTGGCTAGAGCGTACGGTTCATACCCGTGAGGTCGTGGGTTCGACTCCCTCCGCCGCTACCATTTTATTTAGGCCCGTTGGTCAAGCGGTTAAGACACCGCCCTTTCACGGCGGTAACACGGGTTCGAATCCCGTACGGGTCACTTACCTAAGCGAACAAGTCATCTCATCTGAGGTGGCTTTTTTTGTTATCTCGAGGAGGAAGAACGATGCCGAACGTATTGGTTGCCGTATCGGGTGGATTGGATTCAGTCGTGTTGCTTCATCGGATGGTGCAGCAGGGTCATGACGTCGCGATTGCGCACGTTCATCACGGGCAACGTCTCGCTTCAAACGAAGAGTATCTTTTCGTCGAACGACTCGCTCATCAATATAACGTGCCGTTCCATGGAAAACGGCTAACCGTCGAAAAAGCGTCACAAGCAGCGTATCGGAAGGCACGATATGCATTTTTTGAGACGGTGATGCGGGAGCATGGCTATCCGGAATTAATGACGGCGCACCATGCCGACGATGTCGTCGAGACCGTATTGATTCAGCTGCATCGAAACGTCGTTGAAGTGACGGGCATCCCAGAACGTCGTCCGTTCGGTGGGGGTGAACTCGTTCGACCGCTATTAAATGAAACAAAGCAACAAATAAAAACGTACGCGCAGCACTATCATCTCGAATGGCGGGAAGATGCGACAAATGCGACCACGGATTATTTACGGAATCAAATGCGTCATCTGATCATCCCGAAACTACGCACGTGTTGGCCAAACCTCGTCAAAGATGTATGTACAGCAGCGCACGCGCAGCAGCAGATGTGGCAACAGCGTTACGTCGCGATGACAGCTTGGGTGGACCAACACGTGTCTGTCGGAATGAAAGCGTTTCATGTGAAACTTGAAGCGATCGCACGGTTAACGGCAGAAGAGCGATATGTCGTTGGCCGGCTTCTATCCCACCGATTTGGGGTACAAGTAGCGGAAGGCATCGAACGACTTTACGAAAGTCGAAGCGGGACTGGGTATTATGATGTCGAAAACGGTTGGCGTTTAGAAAAACAAGATGGAAGGATTTACTTCAGGCCACAGACAGCCCCAATGTCCCTGCCATCTGTGCGCGTCGATACCCTTCCGGCACGCATTCCATTTGGCGACCGCATCGTCTCCATTGAGGGCGTTGAGAGGACAGACGGAATTCCCCTCGACTCAATTCAGCTACCGTTATATGTCCGTTCGACACGTCCGGGAGATCGAATCACTCTGTCAGTCGGAACGAAGAAAGTCGCTCGCGTATTCATCGATGCAAAAGTCCCGAAGGAAAAACGACCGCTCATCCCGTTATTAGTTGACGCAACTGGCCGAATTATCGCTATAGTAGGAATAAGAGTTTCCGATTTTCCGGAGAAGTCGGATGCGAGATGCCCACGATTAATGGTAAAATGATGATTGTGTCGGATTAGAAAGAGGAGGATTTCAAGATGTCATTAAAAAACGATATGGAAAAGGTGCTCATTTCGAGCGAACAGATTCAAGAAAAAGTGAAAGAACTCGCGGCAACACTCAGCGAAGAATATAAAGAAGAGTTTCCGCTTCTCGTCTGTGTATTGAAAGGCGCGATGCCGTTCATGTCAGACCTCGTAAAAGAGATGGACATTCATCTCGAGATGGACTTCATGGACGTATCTACTTACCACGGTGGGACGTCATCGACAGGTGAAGTAAAAATTGAGAAAGATTTAAACACGTCTGTAGAAGGTCGCGACATCTTGATTGTAGAAGATATCATAGACAGTGGGCTCACGCTCGCGTATCTCGTCGACCTCCTCAAGTACCGTAAAGCCAAGTCAGTGAAGATTGTCACGTTACTTGACAAGCCATCGGGCCGTAAGAACGGACTGTCAGCAGATTATAGCGGTTTTATTATTCCGCACGAATTCGTTGTCGGTTACGGGCTCGACTATGAAGAAAAATATCGCAACCTTCCTTTCGTCGGTGTGCTCAAGCCGAGCGTTTACGGGGGCTAACGTTTTTCTTTTGAAAATGTGACGTGGTAAGATAAAAGAAATACCCAAAGTATACACATATACTGAATGGGCGAGAACATCGTTTCTCGGAATAGGAGGCAGAGAATGAATCGTGCAGTGAAAAACACCTTAGTTTTCGGTGTGATTTTCCTAGCCTTGATCTTGTTCCTTCAATATTTACAAAACCCGAGTAGCCAGAGCGAGACGCTCACGTACTCGGAGTTCTTGGAATATGTGGAAGAAGGTCGGATTGAAACGGCGACCGTGCAAGAAATTCCGGGTGCCATCTCGATTACAGGTGATTTAACAGGAGATGACGACCAGCGTTTTGAAACGAACATCCCGGCTAACGAGGCCGAATATGCCGAAGTGCTCTCGTCACTTCGTGCGAATACGAACATTAGTGTCGAAGAAGCGGAGTCGAGCGGGAACTGGTTCAGTATCGTATTTGCGATCTTACCGTTCATCATCATCTTCATCTTGTTCTTCTTCTTGCTCAACCAAGCCCAAGGTGGCGGCGGTGGCGGTCGTGTGATGAACTTCGGGAAATCGAAGGCGAAACTATACGACCAAGAGAAGCGCCGCGTGACGTTCAAGGACGTTGCCGGAGCGGACGAAGAGAAGCAAGAACTGATTGAGGTTGTTGAGTTCTTGAAAGACCCGCGCAAGTTCTCGAAACTTGGTGCGCGGATTCCAAAAGGTGTTCTTCTTGTCGGTCCTCCAGGGACAGGTAAGACACTCCTCGCTCGTGCAGCGGCGGGTGAAGCCGGCGTACCATTCTTCTCGATTTCAGGTTCTGATTTCGTTGAGATGTTTGTCGGGGTCGGGGCATCACGTGTCCGTGACTTGTTCGAGAATGCGAAGAAAAACGCACCGTGTATCATCTTCATCGATGAGATTGACGCGGTCGGACGTCAACGTGGTGCCGGTTTAGGTGGCGGCCACGATGAGCGTGAACAGACGCTTAACCAACTTCTTGTTGAAATGGATGGATTCAGTGATAACGAAGGCATCATCATGATTGCCGCGACGAACCGTCCGGACATTCTTGACCCGGCCCTTCTCCGTCCGGGACGTTTTGACCGTCAAATCACGGTCGACCGCCCTGACGTGAAAGGCCGTGAAGAAGTCTTAAAAGTCCATGCACGCAACAAGCCGCTCGATTCGACGGTCGACTTGAAGTCGATCGCGCAGCGGACACCTGGTTTCTCAGGTGCGGACTTGGAGAACTTGCTCAACGAGGCGGCGCTCGTGGCAGCCCGCTCGAACCGTGCGGCTGTTTCGATTGTCGATGTGGAAGAGGCGATTGACCGTGTCATCGCTGGCCCTTCGAAGAAGAGTCGCGTCATCTCGGAGAAAGAACGAAACATCGTCGCTTACCACGAGGCAGGTCATACGATTATCGGGATTGAACTTGAGAACGCCGATGAAGTGCATAAAGTGACGATTGTCCCACGCGGAAACGCGGGCGGTTACGTCGTCATGCTTCCGAAAGAAGACCGTTACTTCATGACAAAACCTGAGCTTGAAGACAAGATCGTCGGACTCCTCGGCGGTCGTGTCGCCGAAGATATTATTTTCGGTGAAGTATCGACGGGTGCGAGCAATGACTTCCAACGCGCGACTGGAATCGCACGGAAGATGGTCATGGATTACGGGATGAGCGACAAGCTCGGACCGCTCCAGCTCGGTTCGAACCATGGCGGTCAAGTGTTCTTAGGCCGTGATTTCCAAACGGAACAAAACTACTCGGATGCCATCGCGCAAGAAATCGATCTCGAGATTCGTGAAATCATCAACCGTTGCTACGCGAAAGCGAAGCAAGTGTTGACGGATCGTCGCGCTGATCTCGAACTCGTTGCGAAGACGCTTCTTGAAGTCGAAACACTCGACTCGAAGCAAATTCGTCACTTGATTGAGACACGCGAGTACCTCCCGCACGAGCCGGCAGAACCGACCGATGCAACGAACGATTCAGACGAGGCGAAGAAAGATGAGGCGGCCGTCAAGCACGGACAAGTCATCGATCAACCCGAGTCTGTTCAAGAAGTGAAGCCGGATGTCGTCCCAGAAGGCGATAAGCCTGAAGCGACACCGACAGAACGGCCGAACAACGATTCACGGTAAGTGGAAGAGACGAATGCCCTTCATGAGGCATTCGTCTTTTTTCGTGTTATAATTCGAGCGAACTGTAATTGACAACAAAGTGAGGAAACATATCATGATTTTAGTGATCGATGTTGGGAATACAAATATTGTTCTTGGGATGTACGATGGAGAGACGCTCGTTCACCATTGGCGCATCTCGACGGACCGCACGAAAACGACCGATGAGTACGGGATGCTCGTTAAGTCATTGTTTGACCATACGAACGTCTCGTTTGACCAAATCGATGGCGTCATTCTCTCGTCTGTCGTCCCGCCGGTCATCTTTCCGCTCGAACAGATGTCGCAACGTTACTTCAACGTCCGGCCGATTGTCGTCGGTCCTGGCGTAAAGACAGGTCTCGATATTCACGTCGACAATCCGCGTGAAGTCGGTGCAGACCGCATCGTCAATGCGGTCGCCGGAATTGCCAAATATGACGGGCCGCTCATCATCGTCGACTTCGGGACGGCGACGACGTATTGTTATATCGATGCGAACCGGCGTTATCACGGCGGTATTATCTCGCCGGGTATTATGATCTCGGTCGAGGCGCTCTATCAACGTGCCGCAAAGTTACCGCGTATCGAACTTGCCACTCCGCCAACCGTCATCGGAAAGAACACGATTCAAGCGATGCAGTCGGGGACGTACTATGGGTATGTCGCCCAAGTCGATGGCATCGTCAGTCGCATGAAACGAGAAGTCGGGGAAGCGACCGTCATCGCGACGGGTGGACTCGCCCGATTGATTAGCGAACATGCGGAAACCATCGATGTCGTCGATTCGTTCTTGACGCTTGATGGGCTTCGCCTCATTTATGAACGCAACCAGAAATGAATACAAAGGAGTTACACGATATGATTCAACCAGAACAACAAGCATTACTTGACCAAATGAAAGCCGATTACCTCGTCCGTGCCCTCGGGTTCAATGGTGAGGTCCGTGCCTTTGCCGTCCGCACGACAAAGACGATTTTTGAAACACAACTCCGTCATCAGACGACACCGGTCGCTTCAGCAGCCCTCGGTCGAACGATGACGATTGGGACAATGATCGGGGCGATGCAAAAAGGGGCGGCGCGTGTCACCCTTAAAGTCGAGGGGGATGGCCCAATCGGAAAGATTATCGTTGACGCGGATACGGCAGGCGACGTGCGTGGATACGTCTCGCATCCGCGTGTCGAAGGTGGCACGTTCGTCAACGACCATGGCCTTACAAAGCTCAAAGTCGGCGAAGCGGTCGGACGTGGGACAATTTCGGTCATTAAAGACCTCGGTTTAAAAGATTACGTCGGTGGGTCATCTGAAATTCAAACGGGTGAAATCAGTGAAGACTTCACGTACTACTTCGCCACTTCGGAACAAGTGCCGTCAGTCGTCGGTGCCGGCGTTCTCGTTCTTCCTGAAGACGAGTCGATTCTCGCAGCAGGTGGCATCATCGTTCAATTGATGCCAAACGCGTCAGAAGAGACGATTCAAAAACTCGAAACCGCATTGAAGACGTTCCCGCCGGTATCGGTGTTAATCGGAGAAGAAAAGACACCGGAAGAGATGCTCGAGATGCTTCTTGGCGATAGTCTAGAACTACTTGACCAAAAACCGGTCCAATTTAACTGCACGTGTAGCCGTGACCGCATGGAAAGTGCGATTATCGGGCTCGGCGCCGAAGAGATTCGTCAAATGATTGAAGAAGACGGCGGCGCGGAAGCGGTTTGTCACTTCTGTGGTGAAAAGTATCACTTCTCGGCAGAACAGCTCGAGGCAATGAAACAACAAGCGCGTTAAACGGCTTCGTTCCAAATTGCATATTTTCAATTCAATAGGGTATGATTACATTATCGGAATAGTCGGAATTATGAGGAGGAAGTAACATGCGTATCGTAGATTCAGTGACAGACTTGATTGGGAAGACACCGATTGTAAAATTGAACGGACTGACCGGTCCAGAAGACGCAACGGTTTATATGAAGTTAGAGTATATGAACCCAGGCTCAAGCGTAAAAGATCGAATCGCGCTCGCGATGATCGAGGCAGCTGAAAAAGAAGGCATCTTGAAGCCAGGCGACACCATCATCGAACCGACAAGTGGAAACACGGGGATCGGGCTTGCGATGGTTAGCGCGGCGAAAGGGTATAAAGCGATTCTCGTCATGCCGGAGACGATGAGCATGGAGCGTCGCAACTTGCTTCGCGGTTACGGGGCGGAGCTCATCTTGACGCCAGGTCCTGAAGGAATGGGCGGCGCGATTCGTCGCGCGACCGAAGAAGCGGAAGTGAACGGATACTTCCTGCCTCAACAATTCAACAATGCGGCCAACCCAAACGTCCACGAGATGACGACGGGACCTGAGATTGTCGACGCGTTCGAGGCCTCAGGATTGGACGTCGATGCGTTCATCGCTGGTGTTGGAACGGGTGGCACGATTACAGGTGCCGGTAAAGTGTTGAAGGCGAAATATCCGGACGTGAAAATCTTGGCAGTTGAACCTGTTGATTCGCCGGTCCTTTCAGGCGGAAAGCCGGGGCCGCATAAAATCCAAGGCATCGGCGCAGGGTTCGTCCCATCGATTCTCGATACGGAGATTTATGAAGGTGTCCTGCAAATCACGACGGACCAAGCGTTCGAATACGCTCGACTCGCGGCACGGACGAACGGGGTCCTCGGTGGCATCTCGTCAGGCGCGGCCATCGCAGCAGCGGTCGATACGGCGAAACAACTCGGCAAAGGCAAAAACGTGCTTGCGATCATTCCATCAAACGGAGAACGCTACTTGAGCACGCCGCTCTACCAATTCGACGAAGAATCGGACAGTGTCCGTTCATAATGTACGGGGCAGTTCCTAGAAGACAACTTCTTTCGGGAACTGCCTTTTCTTGTGTACAATTAGAGGCATGAACTAGAAGAACGGGGGAATCGGATGTGCGGACGACAGCGTTCAAAACAATCCATATGACAAAACAGAAGATGTATGACACGTATTTAACGTTGACGGAAGGGAAGTCGCATTACGCCTGGCTCGAGAGTGGACGGGCCGGTCGGTATACGATGGCGGGCGTCGAGCCGTTCGGAACGCTTCACGTGAAAGATCACACGGGAACCTTGACGACGGAAACGGGGGTTGAGACGCTACATGGTCGTCCACTTGATATCGTCGAAACGGTCCGTTCGCGTTACGCGGTTAAACGTCCGGATGGGGCCCCGCCATTCTTTGGCGGGATGATCGGCTATGTGAGCTATGACGTGGCTCGAACGCTCGAACGATTACCTCGTGAAGCGGCTGATGACTTGGCGACGCCCGACGTTTCGTTCTTGTTGTTCGATGAAGTGGCCGTCTTCGATGAAGACGAGTCGCTCTTGTACGTCATGGTCACGGCAGAAGGAAACGTCGAGGCAAAGCTCGATCGGTTCGCGGCACTTTGGCAGACGGAGACACATTACGCTTTCGCACCCGTCGCCGATCGTGACGTGGAGCGGGCGCGGTCCCTATCGCAAGCACAGTTCGTCGCGGCGGTGCAGACGATTCAAGCATATATCGTGGAAGGCGACGTGTTCCAAGTCAACTTGAGCGTCAGACAATCCGAGCCGCTCCTCGCCGACCCGCGCCACGTCTATGACACGCTTCGTGAGATGAACCCGTCACCGTATATGGGTTACTTCAAAGACGATTTTTTGACGATGGTATCGGCGTCGCCCGAGCTGTTAATTGAGAAGCACGGTTCTGCCATCTCGACACGCCCGATCGCCGGGACGCGGCCGCGGGGACGTGACGAGGCGGAAGACATGGAACTGGCCCGAACGCTGTTAGATAACGAGAAAGAGCGGGCCGAACATGTCATGCTCGTCGATTTGGAACGAAACGATCTTGGGAAAGTGGCGGCATACGGCACCGTCCACGTCGACGAGTTGATGGTCATCGAAAAGTACTCGCACGTCCAACATATCGTCTCAAACGTCCGCGGTCTGATTCGGGACGATGTTTCCGGTGCTGAAGCGCTCGGGGCGATGTTCCCGGGCGGAACGATTACAGGGGCGCCGAAAATTCGGACGATGGAGATTATCGAGGAACTCGAACCGGTTCGGCGCGGCATTTATACCGGCTCGTACGGTTGGCTCAGTTGGGCCGACGACCTCGTCTTCAACATTACGATTCGGACGATGGTCGTCAAAGACGGGGTGGCACACGTTCAAGCCGGCGCGGGCATCGTCATCGACTCGGACCCGGTCGCCGAATATGAAGAATCGTTGTCAAAGGCGAAAGCGCTCTGGGCGGCGAAAACGAAAGCGGAGGAGACAACATGATTTTACTCATCGACAACTATGATTCATTCACATATAACTTGGTGCAATATTTCGGTGAGCTCGGCGAACAACTCGTCGTCCGCCGGAACGACGACATCACGCTCGAGGAAATCGAGGCGCTGGCTCCGAGCTATCTCGTCATCTCGCCGGGACCATGTACCCCGAATGAGGCCGGCATCAGTGTGGAGGCGATTCGTACGTTTGCCGGGAAAGTTCCGATTCTTGGCGTCTGCCTCGGTCATCAAGCGATCGCGCAAGCGTTCGGTGGCGAAGTCGTCCATGCCGAGCGGCTCATGCACGGGAAGACGTCGAACATTCGGCATGACGGCAAGACGCTCTTTCAAGACGTCCCCCAAGATACGGTCGTCACGCGATATCATTCGCTCGCCGTTGACCGTGCGTCGCTCCCGGACTGTCTCGACGTGACGGCCGAGACGCGGGAAGGTGAGATTATGGCGCTCCGCCACAAGACGTTGCCGATTGAAGGGGTGCAATATCATCCGGAGGCGATTTTGACGGAGCATGGCAAAGAGATGATTCGAAACTTTATCGAGGTGTATCGTCATGTGGCTATGGCATAACGGCGAGTTACGTGGAAGCGATGAAGTGTGCATCCCCGTGTCCGATCACGGTTTCCTGTACGGAATGGGGTTGTTTGAAACGTTTCGGACGTTTGACGGGAAGCCGTTCTTGTTCGATGCGCATTGGGAGAGACTCACTGACAGTTTAGACGCGCTGTGGATCGACTTGCCTTATCGAAAGCGAGACATCGAACAAGCGATTCAAGACGTCGTTCGACAAAACGATGCCCCAAACCTTTACATTCGCCTCAACGTATCGGCGGGCGTCGCACCACTCGGGCTTCACGACGGACGGTATGGGCGGCCGAACGTGACGCTCCTCGTCAAGCCGCTCGCCGAAGCGTTCGCACCGGTTGAAAAGCGACTCGAGGCGTTGCCGTTTCCGCGAAGCCGGCCTGAAGCCGCGTTTCGTTTGAAATCGCATCATTATATGAACAATATTCTCGGGAAACGTGCCTTGATTGACCGTGAGGCCGAAGGGTTGTTTGCGGATGAGAGTGGAAGCGTCGTAGAAGGGCTCGTCTCGAACGTATTTTGGACGGAACGGGACGGTCGTCTCTTTACGACACCGCTCTCATCGGGCGCGCTCGCCGGTGTGACCCGGAAATGGGTAATGGAGACGTTTGACGTATCGGAGCGGGCTGTCACGTTTGAAGAGTTGGCCGAGGCCGAAGAAATTTGGCTGACGAACTCGATTCAACAAATTGCGCCGGTGACCGATTTTTCTGGCCGCCGTTTCCCTGGTAAAGAAGGAGCGCGCTTCACGGAGGTGTGGCAACGTGTATTGAAGACGATTGAAAAGGAGAGTGCGACATGACGAACGTGATGGGGATTTTGAATGTGACACCGGATTCATTCTCGGATGGTGGCCGCTATACGGTGCTTGACGATGCGATTGCGCATGCGAGGCAACTCGTCGAGGATGGGGCCGATGCGATTGATGTCGGCGGCGAGTCGACACGGCCAGGGGCGCAGTTCGTATCAGCTGAAGAAGAGATTGAACGGGTCGTCCCGGTCATTCGCCGATTAAAAGCAGAGCTCGACGTGTTGGTTTCGATTGACACGTACAAGCCGGAAGTCGCGCGAGCGGCCGTCGAAGCCGGGGCGGATATCATCAACGATGTCTGGGGATCGAAATGGGGCGACCGCTCGATGGTGCAGGTGGCCAACGCGTATGGCGTCCCAATTATTTTGATGCACAACCGGGACAATCGGAATTACGGACATTTCATCGAAGAAGTCGTCGGCGACATTCAAGAATCGATTGAGCTCGCGCACGAGGCAGGTTTGTCGGACGAGTTGATTTGGCTCGACCCGGGCATCGGTTTACCGAAAGACTATGCACAGAACCTTGAACTGATGAACCGGCTTGATGTCATCACGAACCTCGGGTACCCGGTTCTGCTCGGGACGTCCCGGAAGTCGTTTATCGGACAGGCGCTCGACTTACCGACCGAGGAACGTCTAGAAGGGACGATTGCGACGACGTGTCTCGGCATTATGAAAGGTTGCGCTTGGGTAAGGGTGCATGACGTACGTGCGAATAAACGGGCGGCGCGGATGATGGACGTGATGTTAGGAGGCGGACAACATGGATAAGATGTTTGTGACCGGGATGCGCTTTTACGGGTATCACGGTGTGTTTGAAGAAGAAAATCGACTCGGGCAGCGATTTAATATCGATTTGATGTGTGAACTCGACCTGGCACCGGCCGGATGGTCGGATGATTTAGATGACGGGGTCAGCTACGCCGGTTTGTATCAAGTGACAGAAGCGATCGTCTCGGGCGAACCGGTCAACCTGCTCGAGACGCTCGGCGAACGGATCACGCAAGCCGTGCTCGCCCACAGCGATAAGATTCAAAGCGTGACCGTCAAAGTGATCAAACCGGACCCGCCGATTCCGGGACACTACGACTCGGTCGCCATCGAGATGACGCGGAGGCGAAACGGATGATGTATATCGCACTCGGTTCAAACATCGGTGAGCGGGCCCGTTACTTACACGAGGCGATTGAAGCGATGGAGGCGGAAGGGCTTCGTGTCACGAGTCGGTCGTCCGTCTATGAGACGGCACCGGTCGGATATACGGACCAGCCCTCGTTCTATAATATGGTCGTTGCAGTCGTCACGGCACGTTCGGCCGAAGACGTCCTCGACCGGTTACAACACATCGAGCGACAGCTTGGGCGGGAACGTCTCTTTAAGAACGGCCCCCGTACAATCGACCTTGACATCTTGGTTTATAACGGCGAAGATATACAATCGAAGCACTTGTCTGTACCGCATCCGCGGATGCATGAACGCGCTTTTGTCCTCGCCCCGCTCGCGGAAATCGCTCCGACGCTCGTGGTGAGAGGCCAGACGGTTCACGACCTGCTCCTCGCGCTACCGGAAGCGGAACGGCGCGATGTAGTCCGGCTTGAATCGTTACAGTCGCTCGTTGAATCGGTTTAACGTCTATAAAAGGAAGTGGAGCTATGTCAGGTTTTAAGATTGGAAACGTGGACATTAAGAATCGGGCCGTGCTCGCCCCGATGGCCGGCGTCACGAATCCGGCATTTCGTCTCATCGCGAAAGAGTTCGGTGCCGGGCTCGTCTGTGCCGAGATGGTGAGCGATAAAGGGATTTTGTTAGAGAACGCGCGGACGCTACGGATGCTGTACGTCGATGAGCGAGAAAAACCGCTCAGTCTTCAAATCTTTGGCGGGTCGAAAGAGACGCTCGTACAGGCGGCGAGGTACGTCGACCAAAATACGAATGCGGACATTATCGACATCAACATGGGTTGCCCGGTCCCAAAAGTGACGAAGTGTGAGGCGGGCGCGAAGTGGTTACTCGACCCGGAGAAAGTGTATGAGATGGTAAATGCCGTCTCGAATGCGGTCGAAAAACCGGTCACCGTCAAAATGCGTCTCGGTTGGGACGAGGATCACATCTACATTCTCGATAACGTCCGAGCGGCCCAGTCGGGTGGCGCCTCGGCGATTGCGATCCACGGGCGGACCCGTTCCCAACAATATGAAGGTACGGCGAATTGGGAATGGATTGGCGAAGCGAAAAAGATTGCGACCGTTCCGATTATCGGGAATGGCGATATCTCGACACCGCAAGAAGCGAAACACGCGATCGACCATTACGGCGTCGATGCCGTCATGATCGGCCGGGCCGCTTTAGGGAACCCGTGGATGCTTTACCAGACGGTTCAATATTTAGAGACAGGTGAACTCCCGCCAGAACCGGCAGCGCGGGAGAAGATTGATATATGCATGCTTCACCTCGATCGATTGATTGCCATCAAAGGCGAGCTGACGGCAGTGCGGGAAATGCGTCAACACGCGGCCTGGTACTTGAAAGGATTGAAAGGGAGCGGCCCGGTTCGCAAGCAAATCAATGAGGCTGAATCACGTGATACGTTCGGGATCATTTTGTACCATTTCGTCGAGCAACTCGAACGACAGATGCAAGAAGTGTGAACTAGTGTAAAAAAGTGATTTATGGTAAGCTTGTTTGGCGAAAAAGCGCTACGCAATGAGCGAACGGCTCAGGCTGTGCTGTTGGCCATCGGGTCGACAGTTTTTTATTAGAGAGAAACCCAATACGTATAGAGGAGTGAATGGAGTAGTGAGTCACGAGTTGGAAATGAACGACCAAATGCAGGTGCGTTTTGAAAAGATGACGGAAATGCGCGAACGCGGCTTAGACCCGTTCGGTCAGCGGTTCGAACGCTCGGCCCATGCCGGTGAATTGCACGAACAATATGAGGCGATTGAGAAAGAAGCGCTCGCTGAACAAGCTGTCGACGTGACGCTTGCTGGCCGAATCATGACGAAGCGTGGGAAAGGGAAAGTCTTCTTTGCCCACATCCAAGACGTCACTGGCCAGATTCAAATTTATGTTCGCAAGAATGATGTCGGTGACGAGGCGTTCGATTTGTTTAAATCGTCTGACCTTGGTGACATCGTCGGTGTGAAAGGGAAATTGTTCAAAACGAACGTGGGAGAATTGTCGATTCACGTTGAAGCGTTTGAACTGTTGACGAAAGCGTTGCGACCGCTTCCGGATAAATACCACGGACTTAAAGATGTCGAACAACGTTATCGCCAACGTTATCTCGACTTAATCACAAACAATGATTCACGTCAGACGTTTATTTTGCGTAGCCGAATCATCTCGGAAATCCGTACTTTTTTAAATCAACGCGGTTACCTTGAAGTGGAAACGCCGATGCTTCATACGATTGCCGGTGGTGCAGCGGCCCGTCCGTTCTTGACGCATCACAATGCACTCGATATGGAACTATATATGCGAATTGCGATTGAGCTCCACTTGAAGCGCCTCATCGTCGGTGGACTTGAGCGCGTCTATGAAATCGGACGCGTCTTCCGTAACGAAGGAATCTCGACACGTCACAACCCAGAGTTCACGATGATTGAGCTATATGAAGCATATGCGGATTATAACGACATCATGGATTTGACGGAAGAATTGGTTGCGCACGTCGCGAAAGAAGTGCTAGGCACGACAGATGTCCAGTACGGTGAAGATACGATTCATCTCGGAATCGGTTGGAAACGTGCCCACATGGTCGACTTGGTGAAAGAGGAGACAGGTGTCGACTTCTGGCAACAGATGTCGGATGAAGAAGCACGCGCACTTGCGAAAGAGCACGGTGTCGAAGTTCAAGATCATATGACGTTCGGTCATATCGTCAATGAATTCTTTGAACAAAAAGTAGAAGAGACGTTGCTTCAACCGACTTTCGTCACTGGCCATCCGGTCGAAGTGTCACCACTTGCGAAAAAGAATGATCAAGACCCACGCTTCACGGACCGCTTTGAGTTGTTCATCGTCCGTCGTGAACACGCGAACGCGTTCACGGAGTTGAACGACCCGATCGATCAACGTGAGCGTTTCGAAGCACAGTTGCTTGAGAAAGAAGCGGGGAATGATGAAGCACACGAACTCGATAACGATTTCCTAGAGGCGCTCGAATATGGCATGCCACCGACTGGCGGTCTCGGAATCGGAATTGACCGTCTTGTCATGTTGCTCACAGATGCACCATCAATTCGTGACGTCTTACTCTTCCCAACAATGCGTCACCAGCAATAAATGCCGACTTCACGTGGCTTTGCCCCCGTCCCAGCTTGACTGGCCGGGGGTGTTTTTATCCGTTTTAAAATTATTTTTAAAAAGTTTTTGAAAAACACTTGCCTTTCAGTTCGACATACGGTAAATTAATAAACGTTGCCGCTGATGGCAGCGGAAAGAAATAAAAAAGTGGTTGACAACTGTGTCGATGACTTGTATTATTTTAAGAGTCGCCAATGAGCGATAGACGAACTTTGAAAACTGAACGATGAGGCAAAAATAAGTTTTAAATTTTGAATGAAGCGCAAGCTTCGTCATTTCAAGAGCTATATCA
>NZ_JACSMC010000023.1:0-43363 GCF_018618435.1 Exiguobacterium sp. s150
TTTGGTCACTTTAACTTTATCAGAGGTCGCCCCTATCTGTTTAGTCCAAAATGTGTGCACGAACCCATAAAAATGACAAGAGGCCCCCGTGAGCGAACAAGTCGCTCCCGGGGGCCTCTTTGTTATAAATCTACTGAGTTATGTCCCAGCCTCGTCCTTACGATTCGATGCGATTAGATAAAGAGGTTCAAGTTGCCGCCTTCAGCTGCCCCGAGGTATGCTGCCACACCGCCGAGGTCGATACCATCGATTAACTCTTCTTCTTTGATGCCCATGACGTCCATCGACATCGTGCAAGCGACCATTTTGACGCCTGCCTCTTGGGCTGACTTAATCATTTCGTCGAGTGATGGGACGTTCTTGTCACTCATGACTTTCTTCATCATCTTCTGTCCGACGCCACCGAAGTTCATGTTCGAGAGCGGGAGTTCGCCTGCGTGTGACGGCATCATCATGCCGAACATCTTCTCGAGACCTTGTTTCTTCACTTCCGGTGCGTCCGGTTTACGGATGACGTTGAGACCCCAGAACGTGAAGAACATCGTCACGTCTTTACCCATCGCCGCCGCACCCTGGGCGATGATGAATGAAGCGAGGGCACGGTCAAGGTCACCGCTGAAGACGACCATCGATGCGCCGTCAGCTGCTGGTGCACCTGCTTGGACGGCCGCAGGGCCATTTCCTTTTTGAAGAATCGCTTCAACTCGACCGTTGACGAACTGTTTCGAAACGAGTTTGTTGCCCGTCTTTTTCGCCCACGCCTCGATGTCAGCGAAGAAGCCTGGATCGCTTGCGAGGACACGAAGTGTCTCGCCTTCGCCTAGTTCAGCGACTTTTTTGTTTACTTCTAAGATCGGTCCCGGGCATTGCAGACCGCACGTATCTAGGAAAATCGGTTCCCCGACTGGTTGATTCGTCATTACTGGTGGTGCCTCCTCCGTTGCTGTTGCGGCAGTCTCATTCGCTGCCTTCGTTCCTGCTTCAATCGCATCGAAATCACGTCTCACTTGTGACCACGTCTTGTAGCCACCGCTCAAGTTTTTCACCTTGAATCCGTTTTGACGCAAGATGCGGGATGCGAGATATCCGCGAAGCCCGACTTGGCATGTCACATAAATCGTTTCGTCTTTGCTGTAGTTATCCAAGTGATCGCGTAGCGAGTTGAGCGGAACGTTGATTGAGCCTGGGATTTTACCGAGCTCGTGCTCTGATTCGTCACGGACGTCGAGCAATGTCGCGCCGTTTTGGACCAAGTCGTCAATCTCGTTCCAATGTACGACTTCGTTATCGCCGAGGACGACGTTCGACGCGACGTAACCGATCATGTTGACCGGATCTTTCGCCGAGCTGAACGGTGGTGCATAGCTGAGTTCGAGGTCTGGAAGATCGAGGACCGTCAAGCCACCTTTCATCGCTGTCGCAATGACGTCGATGCGTTTATCGACACCGTTCATCCCGACACCTTGTGCGCCGTAGATTTCACCGGTCGTCGGGTGGAACAAGAGTTTAAGTGATACTGGTGTCGATCCCGGGTAATAACCCGCATGTGAACCTGGGTGGACGTGGACGGCTTCGAACTCTTTACCGGCCGCTGTCAAACGCTTCTCGTTCCAGCCTGTCGAGGCGACGGTCATATCGAAGACTTTGGCGATCCCAGTCCCCATCGTTCCGTTATATTGGACCTCACGACCGTTGATGATATCGGCGACGAGACGTCCTTGGCGGTTGGCCGGCCACGCGAGCGGAACGACCGTCGGCTCTTTGAAGATATAATCGAGCACTTCGACGGCGTCACCGATCGCGTAGATGTTCGGGTCTGACGTGAGCATCTTCTCGTTGACGCGGATGGCGCCGCGCATGCCTGTTTCAAGGCCTGCTTCCGTTGCGATCGACGATTCTGGCACGACACCGATTGACAAGACGACCATATCGGTCTCGATGACGCGACCGCTCTTCAAGTGGACACGTTTCCCTTTCTCAGAGAAGGAATCGACACCGTCAGACAGCTGAAGATCGACGCCATGGAGACGCATGTGTTCGTGAACCGGTGAGACCATCTCACGGTCGAGCGGTGTCATAACTTGGTCGGCCATCTCGACGAGCGTGACATCGACGCCACGTTCCCGTAAGTTTTCAGCCATTTCAATCCCGATGAAACCGCCACCGATAACCGTCGCGTGTTTCGGCGCTTTGTCATCGACGTAGCTGCGGATTTGATCCGTATCGGGAATGTTGCGGAGCGTGAAGATGTCTTCTGCCTCTTCAATACCAGGGATGTTCGGACGAATCGGTTTCGCTCCTGGTGATAAGACGAGTACATCGTATGACTCATCGTACGTCTCACCTGTCTGGACGTGTTTCACCGACACCGTCTTCTCGGCACGGTTGATTTTCGTCACTTCCGTCAAGTTACGGATGTCGAGTTGGAAACGCTTGTTCATTCCCTCGACCGTTTGGACGAGCAGCTTTTGACGGTCTTGAATGACGTCGCCGATATAATATGGAAGACCACAGTTCGCGAATGAGATATACTCCCCCCGGTCGAACATGACGATTTGGTTCTCTTCATTTAAGCGACGAAGGCGTGCGGCTGCTGAAGCGCCACCGGCGACTCCACCGACGATTACGATTTTTTTACTCATTGCGCATTTCCTCCTTTGACGACTTCACCAGGCCAGCTCATCAAGCCATCTTCTATATTGACCACTTTATAACCTTTCGCTTCCATTTGCCAAGTTGCTTGCGTGCTGCGAGCCCCTGAACGACAAAGGACGATGTATTCTTCTTCAGGGTCGAGTGTCTCGATCCATTCCGAAATTTCAGATAGCGGATAATTTGTCGCGCCGGCAATGTGCGCTTCTTGGAACTCGTCACGTTCACGAACGTCGACGATGTTGACCGGTACTTCAAAATCCATTTGACGTTTCAAGGCAGATGCTTTCATGTTTGTTTACCCATCCTTTTGATCTATGATATTTCACTTATTTATTCGTCAGCTTGGTAGCGGGCGTCCGATGAAAGTTTGTGATTCGTTGAACATATCGCTTCCACGTCATTAATATACCCCCTGCGGTATTTGATTGCAAGGAATATGTTTGACGAAATGGTAAACGTTCAAAAATTCTTCCCATCAAACGTTGTCACTCGACACATACTCCCCTACGTATTAAGATGAGACTACACAAGAAATAGTTGGGTTACTGAACGATTTTTATATAGAGGTGAATCGAATGGAACAGTATCAATACGATGCGAAAGTGTTGAATCGGATGAAGCGTGTCGAAGGTCAAATCCGGGCCATTATTCGCATGATGGAAGAAGGGAAAGAGTGTCGCGACGTCGTCACCCAGTTGAGCGCGGCCCGTTCGGCGCTCGACCGCGCCTCGACGATTATCGTCGCGAAGAATTTAGAGCAATGCATCATCACGGCGCAACAAGATGGCGAAGATACGTCAGAAACGGTCGAAGAGGCCATCAAAATGTTGATGAAACGCTAGTTCCCCTTGCTTTCCCTAGCCAAATGGGCGAAAGTTAGAGTAACGACTTTTAAGGGGGACTTCTTTGTGAACTTCGAAGAAAAAGTGGAATCATTCAAAGCGCTCGTCGCTGAACGCAACATGACGTTCAAAGAGAGCGAGACAGATACGCACGTAACGTTTTTGACGCGTGAAACGACTAAATCTGGGGCTCAGCCCGTTATGATTATCGCCTTCAACAAAAAGACGACGGACGCCGAGCTCTACGCCGCGACCGTGACGCACGTACCGGATTACGTCGAAGACCTACCGATTTTGAACGCCTTGAACGAGTTCAACCAAGAGTTCAAATACTTCCGTTGCGTCCTCGACAGCGATCGTGACGTCACACTCGCATCGACGCTCGACCTCGACCTCGGCTTCTCGCCAGAGATCATCTTGCAACACTCGTTCATGATGTTCCAAGCAGCCGATGAAGTGAACGAGTATATGCAGAAGCTCTACACACAAGTCCAATGACGACAAACCGCCACGGAAAAATCCCGTGGCGGTTTTTTGAATCATTTTTCGTGGTGGTCCGTATACGTATAAAAAGGGGGAATGTACGATGACGACGCGTTACACCCGTTACGTTGAGACACTCGATGCAATCAAACAAGCCACCAAATGGTCGCTCACCGATGACTTCCGGCGGTTGATGGCCATCCATTATGCCATTCACGATGCCCCGTTCGACCCATCCAGGTTTGAACAAGCGCAGGCCGCCTTAAAACAAAGGACAGGCATGTTCTCAAAGTTCCGCGGAACGAACAGTCTCGTCTGGCTCTCATTCCTTGACGCCAAATATGAAGACGTCGCCCCGGCAATCGACGAGGCACTACGCCTCGATCAGTTACTCGACCGGAAACATTTCCGTTACAGCACGTTGCGTCCGTTCATCGCGAGTCAGCTGCTGAACGTCGACGACCCGGAACGCCGACTCGACGAGGCGACGTCCCTCTATCAAACGTTCAAACAACATCATCCGTGGCTGACGAGCGAAGAAGATTTATTGTCCGCCCTCGTCCTCGTCCAAGCGTTTGACGACCATAGCACTTTGAATGAACGCATCGAGGCGTACTACGAGGCATTGAAGGTCCACGTGTCCCGCTCGAACGAACTCCAGCTCGTTTCGCACTTGCTCACCTTCAGTGAACTCGACCCGACCGATGCCGTCACACGCTTCCTCGATTGGCGGGAGCGGCTCCAACGGCAAAAGATCACCGTCCGAAACGAACATCTGCCACCGCTCGCCCTGCTCACAATCGTCACCGAACCGACCGACGAAACGGTCCAGGTCGTGGTCGACATCGTCGTAGCTGAAACCGAGAAGCAGCGTTGGTTCAACACGCATGCGTTAACCATCGCCTTGCAGCTCGTCGCCGCCGACACCATTACCGAAGAGGCGAGCGAACTGCTACTTCATGGAACGTTCGCCCATCTGCTCGCGATGCAACAAGCGGCCACGGCCGCCGCGACAGTGGCCGTCATCTCGAATACGTCGTCGAGCGACTAAAAAAGAAGGGTCTCCCCTTCTATACATATAAATAGGCGCTCAGACAGATTAGGACGAACACAGAATTCGCGATTTCAATGATGCCAATGCGCATAATCGGGACTTGTTTCCCGTAAAAACCAATCGCTCGGATGAGACTCGGCGCATAGGCCAACGCAAGTAACGGATTACCGAGCACGATAAAAGCCATGACGAGCAAGACGTGGTAGCCCCACGAAACGTTTCGATACGTTTGGCTCTTTTTCTCTCGAATCATCGTCTTCACGTAAAAGATGCTGCCAAGAAAGTAGAAGTACGGTAAGACGAATAGCCATACCATCGTCCCGTCCACGACGCGCGCCCCGAGGTAATAGCTGGCCACCCCGCCGATACAAAACGAGGTGACGGCACTGACGTCGTTCCAAACGTTGCGCTCGTCCTTCATTTTAGCGAAATAAGCGTTGACGAGACCGAACGGGAGCATCGCAAAAACGAACCATATGAGACGCCATTCGGTCAGGAAGACAGGGAGCGCGGCGATGGTTGCAATTAACAGATAGAGGGTGACTGTACGAAGCAGTTCTTGCGACTTTTTCCGTTGCTTCACGTATTGGAACAAGAAAAACGTACCCATGTAGACGAACAGCCAGGCGATGGCGAACGGGATGTGTGCGAGCGTCCAGCCGCCGACGATGCCACCAAGTAAAAACGGTAAAATCAGCATCGACCAGGCGCCGTGCTGTTTTGGAATCATCCATTTCATTGTGCTTCACTCCTTCTATGTCGAGTGTAAAGCACGTTGCGATGAAAAAGCTGTGACATTTGTTACTGAGGAACGCAGATTCAATCAATTGTTCAAAAGGAGTAGCTTTGTATGTTTCCATCAAATGAACGAAGAAAAAATAGACGTGTCTTTCTTTATCTGTTCGGATTCGCCTTCATACTGCTACTCATCGGTCGCAGTTCAGTCCCTCTTCCTATCGCTTTCACGACCGCTTTTATTCCGTTTGAAGTTTCGGAGCCGACCTATCTCCCTCTAAAATCGACGGATACATATGGCAACGTGATTCAATTAAATCAGGCTCGTCTCGTCTATAAAAACGACACGGAACAGTTGACCGTCTGGGCGACGACAGACCTCGGTTGGAACCATGTCGCGACGTGGGACGAACCTGTCACATTAGGGGATGGGTCAAACGCTTATTTCAATGACGTGGACGACACTCAAATGGTGAGCTGGCAAGATGGAGGCGTCGAATATGCGATTGATTACAAGGGGCATCGCCTGTCTAAAGACGATTTATTACGAATCGCAAGTTCAATTCAATGATTTCAAACAAAAAACGATCTCACGCGAGATCGTTTTTTGGTGCAAGCTTCGGTTTCATGACTGCCGGCGCAGGCTGTTCAATCACATCGTCCGTCATCATCTTCGTGACGACACGTCCCGCGATCGAGACGGCGACGAGCGTATACAGTGCATTCGACAGCGGCAAATAGATGAGCGAAATCGCCAAGACGATCACATCAAAGGCGATGAGGATCGTTCCGACCGAAATTCCGGTCCACTTCGACAAGCCGAGGGCGAACAAATCGTCCCCTCCCGTCGCTCCGCCTGACTTTAAGACGAGCCCGAGACCGTAACCGGTCACGATACCGCTCGCGATGGCGGCAAAGAGCGTTGCCGGCCACACTTGTACGTCAAACGTGAGCAAGTCGAGCCGATCCCACATCGCATAGCTGAGCGAAAGTGACGACGCCGCAAGCACGGCTTGCCCGACGAAACGCCAGCCTTTCCACCACAATGCGACTAAAAAGAACGGGATGTCGAGTACGATCATCGAGATTGCCGGATCGATATCAAATAAATAGCGGCCGAGTAACGATAACCCGACGAAGCCCCCTTCTGCCAAACCAAACTGTTCATTCAAATAATAATAACCGAACGCCATAATCAGCGTTCCGAGCACTATGGTAGCAACTCGTTTCATTCCGATTGTCCTCCCCGTTTTCAACGGAGAGGAGGATCCTCAGTCGTAGCTGCGGTTCCATCTGTTCCATCTCCGATCTTCCGTTTGTTGATTTTTACATGAATTCAGCTGTAAAAACTCAACGCTAGAAGTCCGGCAGTTGGAACAGAGGCCACGTCCTCTCGGTATCCATAAAACCCTTCCTTTCTAAAATTGCGCGTAATAATAGAATCAGTTTACCACAATTTCAGTATTCTTTCATTAACTGTACATTTAGTGTAAGTTACGTTTCGGTAAATTCTTCTTGCCGAACCACCACCAGTTCCAGTCCCCGAACAGCTTCATCAAGGATGGGACAAGCAATATCCGGATGATTGTCGCATCAATAAAGATAGCGAGCGCAATCCCGACCCCGAGTTGCTTGATCGGACTGACACCGGTGAAGGCGAACGCGCCGGTGACGACGATCATGATGATTGCAGCGGACGTGATGATTTTACTCGTCTTCGCGAGTCCCATCTCCGTCGCGTAATCGTTGTCCCCGGTCTCCCGGTAATATTCTTCAATCCGTGAGACGAGGAACACCTCGTAATCCATCGACAGGCCGAACACGAGCGAGAAGATGAACACCGGCGTCAAAATACTGATCGTCTCGGCGTCATAGACGTAACCCGATTCGAAGATGATGACGAGGAGTCCAAACGTCGCGCCGAGACCGAGCACGTTCATGATAATCGCTTTAATTGGAATCAAGATGGAACGGAACGCCCACATGAGGATTACGAACGTCGCCAAGATGACGGTGATGACGGCATACGGGATGCTGTCATAGATTTCCTCGTAAATCTCTTCGTTGAACGCAGCCGGGCCCCCGACCTCGAACCCCTTCTCGCGCCAATCGCGGACGAACGCCTGCGCTTCTTTATCGCTCGGCGGCACGTCGAAGCTGACGTTGACGAGGGCGAGGTCCGTATTGCCGTCAAGCGTGACGAGCCGGTCGAACGCCTCAAGTTGTTCCGGAGCAACTTCGGCGAGCTGTTGGAACGCTTCCGGTTCGAGCCCGGATGCCGTCAAGAACGTCGTCACGTTATCGACGATCGGTTCTTCGTTCAATTCGTCGGTCAACGCGACTAGCTCGTCCAAAATCATCGAGTCGGTCAAATCGTTCGTCTCGAACAAGAGGACTGCATCCGTCGCGGTCGCGCCAAACACATCATCCCAGCGTTCTAAGGCGGCACGTGACTCATACGATGTCGGCAACGCATCGGCGGCCGGAATGTTCAGCTCTAAATCGCGAACGAACCAAAGGCTTGGCAACAAGAGGAGAAGCGCAACGAGCGTCATCACGACCGGACGTTTCATCACGAAACGGGCGAGCTGTTGCCAGCGCACTTCAGAACGGACCTCGTTCGTCTTGATGAGACGTCCTTTGTTGATCGCATCGCCGACGATGTAAAGTGCTGACGGCAACAGTGTGAGCGCCGATAGGACGGCACCGGCGACGGCGATGAGCGCGCCGAGCGCGATGGCTTGGAAGACGTCCACTTGAATGAACAACAACCCGGCCAAACCGACGAACACACAAAGCCCTGAGAAAAGAATCGAACGTCCCGCCGTTGCGACCGTCCGAACGATTGCCGCTTCCCGCGACTTCCCTTTTGCCAACTCTTCACGATAACGGTTGACGAGCAGGAGCGAGAAATCGATACCGAGCGCGATGGCAATCATGGCGACCGCGTTCAATACGAAAATCGAAAGCTCCATCGATTGGGCGAAGAAAAAGAGCGCCCCGGCGGCCACGATGAACGTGATCACCCCGACAAAGAGTGGCATGAACGCCGCGAGCGGTGTCCCGAAAACGAGCAAGAGAACGACGAGCGCGACCGGAATCCCAATCAGCTCGGCCCGAATCAAGTCGTTCTTCGATGCCTCGTTCAAGTCATCGGCAAACACCGGCTCACCGGTCAAGCGTACGTCTGTATCCGTATTGGTGATCAACGCGTCCCGGACGGCCTCGATTGACGCCTCGGCCGTCTCGTAGTCGTCAAACTCGAGGAGCAAATACGCGACGTCTCCGGACCGCGCGTCCGGATTCTCATTCGGTGTGATGACACCTTCGACACCGTTCACCGTTTCGAGTTGATCGCGCTGTGCGTCGAGCACCGCGTCGAGGTCCCCGCCTTCAAGTAAGACGATCATCGACGCCCCGGCCCGGTCGAACCGGTCATTCAATTGATCTTCCACTTGGGCGAAGCGACCGTCTTGAATCGCAAACCCGTTCCCCCTCAACTCACCAGGGAGCTGTAGCCCGAAATAAACCGATACCGCCAATAGTAGGGTCCAAATCGCGACAACTATGTAGCGCCAGCGGACCAAATGCTGTCCTAATCGTTCCATTCTTGTCCTCTCCTCTCCATCTCACAAGACTCTTCCCGTTTTGACGGTCTTTCATCAGAGTCTTCACAAAAAACTCCTGAACCTTGAATGAGGTTCAGGAACGTCAACGCTCGAACACTTGAATCCAGCTGTGACAAAACCGGCGTGGCGTTGACAAGACGACGAGCCGGTCACCCAACTCGTCTAACAACATGACTTTCAATAAGGCGTTCTCGGCACACACGTCAGAAGAGAAGCGTTCGTGCTCGCGGTCAAACAACTGGAACGACGTCGTCGACGTGATGGCGGTCGTCGTTCCGATTTGGTCGACGATGACCGTATCTCGCTCCCCGCCGTACGGGATGACCCACCGTTCCTTCGCCGCGACATCTTCGACGAGAAAACGTCGATTCAATTCATCATACAACGTGACAAGCCCCGGTGCCGTGAAACGTTCAAAATCATAGTCCGGTTGATACGCCAAGTCGATGACGGCACCGAACGTAGGGACTTCCTCGTAAAGACTGTAGCGGAACGTCTTGTCGCGCACGTTCAAGGCGACGAGATCGGACTCTGCCGAGTACAAGTATAAATCGTCCCCGTCCCAATGCGATAAGTTACTGAACCAATCCTCGTGAAACGCGCGTGGTATCGGATGAGACTCCATCGTCCCTGTTTTGAGGTCGAGGACTCCGTATGTTTGCAAGTCGCGGAACATCGCGACCGCTTTCTTTCCATGTGGCTCTATATAAAGTGCGCACGGCGTCCATTCCCACGCGAGTTTCCATTGGATTTGAAACGTCTCGTCAAAAAATAGAAAACCGGTTTGCGCCAAATACAACATCCATCCTCCACCGACACGCTCTAACCATTCGACTGTCTGATGAAATTGATAGTCTGCGACTTGTTTGTACATTTGATCACTTCCTAGCTTAAGCTTAGCAACGACCGAACCGTTTGACGATTTTCAATGTGTTCCGCGAACACATTCTCATTCCATCCCGTTTTACTGTATACTGACGGTAATGAATGAATGGAACGAAAGGAGGGAGCGAATGCGCCCACTTCAACTATCACCCGAGACCGCGGTCGAACTTGCCAAGAAATTAAACGTACCACTCGAGGAACTGATGCATATGCCAAGACACATCCTCGTTCAAAAAATGATGCAACTTGAAGCAAGCGAAGCCGAGGCACCAGACGAAAAGGAGACGGAATGACGTCTCCTTTTCTTGTGCTCACTTTTGCTTGTTCTTGCGTTTTTTCGTGACGTACCAGAGACCGAGGAGCGCGAGCGCGGCCCCACCGGCGACAGCGTACTTGCTGTAATCCGGACGACGTTCCGTCACGACGAGCGTCGATAATGGCGCAATCGTCATATGACGGTCTTCGATGAGACGCGGTGCCGTCAAATTGACCGTATGATCTTCGACGTTCACTTCAAACTTCCCGGACGGCAACTTCACGTCGACCTCCTCTTCAAGGCCGTTATGGTAAACGAGATGACGTTCCACGTATCCTTCGACGTGGCGATGTAGCTCATACGCAATCACGCCTTCCTCCTCGTCGAAGAAACGTAAGTGTTTCCGAATCTGCTCCGCATTCTCGAGACGGAACAACGGATACTGCTTGCGTAAACTAATCAATCCTTTGACATACTCGACGCTCGGCGTCTCAAGCTCGGCCCGGCTCCAGTCCAAGCGGTTGATCACTTCACCAGAGTTGAAACTGTTCTCGTCTCCGTCTTTTGTCCGGAAGAACTCTTGGCCGCTATGGAGGAACGGAATCCCTTGCCCGAGCAACACGATGGACGTCGCGAGTCGATGGCGACGACGGCGCGTCGTCTCGTCATCGTCCGGATTCGTCACGGCGAGCTTGTCCCAAAGCGTCAAGTTGTCATGGCACTCCACGTAGTTGACGACTTGGTTTGGCTCATCGGCAAAGCTTTGACTCGTGACCGCACCGGCGATGCCACGTTTCACGTCGGCCGTCATGTCGAGATTACCGCTCACCCAGCCCGGCAAGTCTTCGATGAACACGTCACCGCGCACACCGTCGCGGATGGCGTCATTGAATTGGGCGATGCGCGGCATCTTGCGGGCGTTATGTTGGTTCGCTTTCTTGCGTACCGATAGCGGCGTGTCGAGATCCCAGCCTTCCCCGATGACGAGGATGGACGGGTCGACCCGGTCGAGCGCTTTGCGGACTTGGTTCATCGTCTTGACGTCATGCAGCCCCATCAAATCGAAACGGAAGCCGTCAATCATGAACTCTTTCGCCCAATACGTGACGCATTCGACGATGAGCTTTCGCATCATCGCCCGCTCCGACGCCGTGTCGTTGCCACAACCTGAACCGTCTGCGAGCGTGCCGTCTTCGTTCAACCGGTAATAATAGTCCGGTACGAACTGACCGAGTGGTGTCGTCAACGCGTCATACGTATGATTGAACACGACATCCATGATGACGCGAATGCCCCGGTCATGAAGTGCTTGAATCATCGCCTTCAACTCGATAATCCGAGCGGCCGGGTCGTCCGCAGACGAGGCGTATGAGCCTTCGACAGCGAAATAGTGGACCGGGTCATAGCCCCAGTTGTAGTTATCTTCACTTTCTTTCGCCTCGTTGACCGAGCCGTAGTCAAAGAACGGCATGAGCTGCAAGTGCGTAATGCCGAGCGAAGTGATGTAGTCGAGGCCAGTCGGGTAACCGTTCGGCGTCTTCGTGCCGACCTCCGTCAGCCCGAGGAATTTACCGCGATGCAGGACACCGCTATCCGGATGGCTCGTCAAGTCACGGACGTGCGCTTCATAGATGACCGCTTCTTGCGAAGAGTGGAAGAGCGGTCGTTCTTTCACCCAATGGTCCGGTTGGAGCGACGACGGGTCAAGCAAGGCACCGCGCTTGCCATTCACACCGACGACTTTCGCATACGGGTCGAGCGATTCGACACGTTTGCCGGCGACGACCGCCTCGAACACGTAAAACTGTCCTTCGAACGTTTCCCGGTCGAGTTCGATGACCCAAGTCCCTTTCTCGGCGCGCTCAAGCTCCATCCGCTCGAACTTACGGGCTTTTGCCGTCCGGAAAAGCTTGACGGTCATGCCGTCGGCGACGGGCGACCAAACACGCAACCGGATGATGTCGTCTTTAAACGTCACCCCGAGGTCTTTCCCGTGATAAGCCATATGGTCTAAATCTACATTTGTCTGTTGATCGATAGTACGTTCCATTCTTTCACTCCTTCACTACTTCAAATCTGCTATCATTATAACAAAACCCTCATAAAGGATGGATGAAACATGGCAAAAGACAATTCTTTTGATATCGTGTCAGAAATGAACCTCGAAGAAGTGAAAAACGCGATTCAAATTGCGGAGAAAGAGATTTTGAACCGCTACGACTTCAAAGGGTCAAAAAGTGAGATGTCACTTGAAAACGGTGACCTCGTCCTCGTCTCCGATGATGACTACAAACTCGAGCAATTAAAAGACGTCCTCATCACGAAGATGATTAAACGTGGCGTCCCGACGAAAAACCTCGACTACCAAAAAGTTGAACGCGCCCTCGGTGGTACGGTCCGTCAACGCGTCAAGTTGAAGAGCGGCATCGACAAGGATGACGCGAAGAAAATCAACAACGCCATCAAAGAATCGAAACTGAAAGTGAAGTCACAAATTCAAGACGACCAAATCCGCGTCACAGGCAAGTCGCGCGATGACCTCCAAGCCGTCATGCAACTCGTTCGAGACCTCGAGTTGTCGGTCGACGCCCAGTTCACGAATTACAGATGAAACTCGCCATCATCAGTGACCCACACGGTTCGTTCGCTGATTTGAAAGCCGTCCTCGAATCCGTCCGGCGCGAGACGGAACATATCCTTTGCCTCGGCGACTTGTACGAGTGCCATATCGGCAAAAAGCGGCGCAATGAACGGTTCCATGACGTGACAGACGTCGTCACGTACGACCCGGACTACGAGGCACTCCTCACGTTCCCGAGCCTGCGCGGCAATCAAGAGGAGCGAATCGACGAGGTGCTTGTCGTGTCTCACCCAATCAAGACGCGCATCGCGCTCTTGCCGGAACAGACGACGCTCGATGAGGCATTGTTTTTGCATGGCCATCAAGTGAAGTGGAACAAGGACTGGGAGCCAATCGTCGACAAAGGCAAGTACCCGCTCGTCTTTATCGGGCACAGTCATATCCCCGGCATTTACCGAAAAGGTCGCTCGTTGCCTTGGGAGATTGGGACGCCGTTTAAATTGAAAAAGAAACGCTACGTGATCAACGTCGGCGCGATCATTTTCGATCGGGAGTGGTGTTTGTACGATACCGAAGCACGGACCGTGACACGGATGAAGGCATAAGAAAAGGGACCTTAAAAAAACAGGTCCCTTTTGTCGTGCTTACATTTCCTCTGGAGCTTGAACACCAATCAAACGGAGTCCTTCGGTCAAGACGATCGTCACCGCTTTGACGAGGGCAAGACGCGACTGTTTGCCGGCGTCTTCTTCCAAGACACGGACGTGGCCGTAATACTTGTTGAACGCTTGGGCCAAGTCAAGGACGTAACGGCTGATGATTGACGGCTCACGACGCTCGTGGGCACGTGTGATCACGTGTGGGAACGCGTTGAGCATCGTCACGACACCCCATGTGTAATCGTCGTCCGCACCGGTGAAAGCCGATCCGTCGTAATTCCCTTTACGAAGAAGTGAGTTCGCGCGTGCGTTTGTGTACTGCACGTACGGACCTGTCTCCCCTTCAAACTTGAGCATGCTGTCGAGGTCGAACTCGATGTTGTTGATGCGCTCGTTCTTCAAGTCATGGAAGATGACCGCGCCGACACCGACCATGCGTGCCACGTCGTCCGCGTTCGCAAGTTCCGGGTTCTTCTGGGCGATGTTCGCTTGCGCTTTCTCGATCGCTTCTTTCAACACTTCCTCGAGGAGGACGATGCGGCCTTTACGCGTCGACATCTTCTTTCCTTCTTGCAAAATCAAGCCGAACGGCACGTGGTGCATCCCATCGACGAAGTCGTAACCGAGTTTACGAAGAACAGAGAACAGTTGCTTGAAGTGAAGCGCCTGCTCGCCGCCGACGACGTAGTTCGCCTGGACGAAGTTGTACGTCTCATGACGATATACGGCTGCCGCGAGGTCACGCGTCGCATAAAGCGTCGCACCGTCTTTTTTCTTGATTAAGCACGGTGGCAAGTTCTCGTCTTCGAGTGAGACGACCATCGCCCCTTCACTCTCGACAAGAAGATTCTTCTCTTCGAGCATGCCGACGATGCGGTCCATCTTGTCGTTATAGAACGCCTCGCCGTTGAAGCTGTCGAACTCGACACCAAGAAGGTCGTACACTTTTTGGAACTCTTTCAGTGACTCGTCACGGAACCATTGCCAAAGCTCGGTCGCTTCTTCGTTTCCGTCCTCGAGCTTCTTGAACCAAGCGCGACCTTCGTCTTCGAGCTCCGGTTGCGTCTTCGCTTCCTCATGGAAGTGGACGTACAACTTCAAAAGCTCTGCAATCGGGTTGGCGCGCACGGCTGCCTCGTCGCCCCATTTCTTATACGCGACCATGAGCTTTCCGAACTGGGTTCCCCAGTCGCCGAGGTGGTTGATGCCGACGACGTCGTAGCCGTTCTTACGCGCGATTTGGTTGATCGCATTTCCGATCACGGTCGAGCGCAAATGGCCCATCGAGAACGGTTTGGCGATGTTCGGTGACGAGAAGTCGGTCACGATCGTCTCGTTACGCGTCGCGTGCGTCGCGTAGTCCGTCTTTTCGTCGAGCACCGTGTTGATGATTTCTTGCGAGACGACGTCACGGCTCAAGAAGACGTTGACGTATGGGCCGGCCGCCTCGACTTTCGTGAACAAGTCGTCGTTCAAGTCGTTCGCGATATCTGTCGCGATCATGACCGGGGCCTTGCGATACGCTTTCGCGAGTTGGAAACACGGGAAGGCGAGATCCCCGTGTGCTTCATGTTTTGGTTTTTCGATCAAGTCCTCAATCTGGTCGACCGTCAGTTCGTCGCCGATGACACGGGACAGTGCTTCTGCATACTTGCGTTCATAACTCATTTCATTTCCTCCTTGTCCTCATTCACAACATAAAAAAAACGCCCTTTGCACAGATGCAAAGAGACGGGATGGCCCGCGGTACCACTCTTCTTGCCTGCATGACGCAGACCGCTTTATCGGTGATAACGGGGGTCCCCCGGCTACGCCTACTCAAGGTTCGGGTAGCATCTCAAAAGTGCGTTTCGCGACGTCTGTCAGCCTAGGCTCTCACCAATCCCTAGGTCGCTTTGTTGACTCGACAATCGTTACTCTCTTTTTCATCGACTTTCGTCTATGTGGTTGAAAAGCAATTTCATTATAGAGGATAATTCCTGTAGACTCAATGCTAGAATTCCGCCATCATGAGGATTAGGCAGGACTGTCGCCGCATCATGCCGAATTTTACGATACACCATCGATTTCCCACAGTAGGAGGGGCCATGAACCATTTCCGCAAGATGTCTGCCCTCGGTTGGGGTGTTTGGAGTTTATTTCTTCTGCTGACCGTCACCTTGTTCGCGACAGGCGTATTGAACGCACCGGCGATCGAGCCGCTGCCGTTCATCTTGATCGCGTTACTCGTCATCATCTTCCAAATGGACTCAATCGAGCGTAAAGGCGTTTATTTCACATTTTCAGAAAGCATCGTCCTCATCATCTTTTTATTCTTCGATTTTGAGACAGCGTTATTCGTCAACCAAATCGGATTGCTCGTCTTCCAATTCGTCAACTTGAAGCCGCGCGTCGCGCTCAGGCGTTTCCGCTTCACGTACCCGTGGAATGCGATCACGTCTTTCTTAGAACTCGCCATCCCGGCAAGCGTCTATTTGGCGCTCGGCGGACAGACCGGTCTTGGGTTTTATACGCAAGACTCGTTCCTCCCGCTCGCCGGACTGATTCTCGCCATCATCGTGAACACCGTCATTCAAAAGTATCAAGTCGGTTGGTGGTTCCGTGTCGATGTGCCCGTCCGTGATTTTTTAAGCATCGCGTTTTACACGTATATCGTCAGCCTCGTCTTTATTTTGGCCGCTTCCTTTTTCCGCGAGACGAACTTGCTCGTCGTCAGCAGCATCGCCGCCGCGCTCACGTTTTTCATCAAGCGGCTGTTGATTCAAAAAGGACGGCAAGACGCGTTCAAATCGCTCATCGAGCAGTATGACGAGGCAAAAGAAGCTGTCTCCTTGTCGCAAAGCGAGGCCCAAGCGATTGAAGTATTTTTAAGCCAATGTGAACGGCTGAATCAATATGACGCCGGCTTCGTCGAGTTCGCCTTGTTCGACCGCTCGCTCTACTTCGACTTGAAGACGCGTCAACCAGTCGAAAGGCCCCGCGTGTTCGACTTACTCGAAACGTCGCATCCTTTCGAAACGTCGGTCGAGTATGAGATGCGGTTTGAATGGGACGCTCCATTATCCGAAGAGTTCCATGACGACTATCATAGTTTTATCTCGGTCCGTTCCGAGGAGATCGAAGGCATTCGCACATGGCTCATCATGACAGGCGAACACGCTTACGGTTACCCGCTCATCATTCAGCGCGAAATCGTCAAGCTGCTCAAATCGTTCAATCGGACGATTAGCCGCTGCCATGAGCGAGACCGCTTGTATACCGAGAGCCGGACGGATAGTCTGACGCTCCTCGCCAACGCGCGGGCGTTTTACGAATATGGAATTCAACAAATTTCAGACGGATCGATGTACCCCATCTCCGTCGCCATGCTCGATATCGATTTCTTCAAGAAAATCAATGACACGCATGGTCACCAAGTCGGGGATGGCGTTCTCCAAGAGTTCGGCCGACGGATTCGCCAGGCGCTTCGGACCGAGGACTTTGCGGCGCGCTACGGAGGCGAGGAGTTCATTCTGCTCTTGAACCATTGCGACACCGACCAGGCCGTCGAAATCGCCGAGCGTATCCGGCAAAAAATCGAAGCGACGCCGTTCCGTGTCGACGGCATCGACATCCAAGTGACCGCCTCAATCGGGGTCGATACGATTCAAGCGTTCGGTGATCAACGACTCGACGACACGATTCGAAACGCCGACCGGGCGCTTTACGTCGGCGGCAAATACGCCGGGCGCAACCGGGTCGCCCATTTTCAATATTTGACGACCTGACTCATCCCTATGCGAAGCGCATAGGGATTTTCTATTGACAAACCGGTTCGAAACAGATAGGTTAGGGAACGTGTCTTATAACTAAATCATCCGACTTTTTTATCAAGAGAGACCGAGGGACTGGCCCTGCGACGTCTCGGCAGCGGGGAACCTGTGCCAAATCCAGCAAGCACGTGCTTGAAAGATGAAAAAGGCGCTTCTTACATGGAGAGAGCCTTTTTCGAAGGGCTCTCTTTTTTATTTCTATGAATGAGGTGAAACGATTGGAACAACCAACTGCAAACAAATGGGCACTCTTGCCTTTACTCGTCTTCCTTGCCTTCTTTATCGGGGCCGGGGTTTACTATGGTGACTTTTATAAATTCCCGGTACTCATCGCGGCACTCATCGCCTTGATCGTCGCGGCTACGATGACGAAAGGCAGCGTCACCCAAACGGTGGAACGGATTGCCCAAGGTGCCGGCAATCCGGGCATTTTGATTATGATTTTCATCTTTCTCCTCGCCGGTGCGTTCTCGAACGTCGCGGGCGAGATTGGGGCGATTGACGCGACCGTCAACGCGGCGCTCACATTGCTCCCGCCTTCGCTCCTGTTAAGTGGACTGTTCGTCATCGCCGCCTTCATCTCGATGGCGATGGGGACATCGACCGGTACGATTGCCGCCCTCGCCCCAATCGCGCTCGGTATCCACGAAGAGAGCGGCGTCAATATCGCCATCGCCGCGGCAGCCGTCGTCGGTGGCGCCATGTTCGGAGACAACTTGTCGTTCATCTCTGACACGACGATTGCCGCCGTGCGAACGCAGCGGACGAACATGCGTGACAAATTCCGGACGAACTTTTGGATCGTCTTGCCGGCCGCGATTATTACGACGGTTCTCCTTGCCGTCCTATCGAGCGGCACGGTCTCTTCTGTCGAGATCGCTTCGTTTGAATGGTACAAGCTCATCCCGTACCTCGCCGTCATCGTCCTCGCCTTGACCGGGTTGAACGTCATCCTCGTTCTGCTCGGTGGCATCGTGTTGACCGGAATCATCGGTCTACTTGACGGGACCTTGTCAGTGACCGCGTTCGTTACGGCGGTCGCGGACGGGATGATTGGAATGGCAGAGATTTCGATTTTGACGCTCTTCATGGGCGGACTCGTCGGACTCATCTCCCATAACGGCGGCCTTACCTACTTGCGTGACGCCCTCACCTCGCGGATTCAGCGACGGGCCGGCGCCGAATGGAGCATCGCCGGACTCGTCAGTGCGACGAACGTCGCCACGGCCAACAACACGATTTCCATTCTCGTGGCAGGTCCGCTCGCAGCGAACATCGCTGACACGTATGAGATTGAGCGGAAAAAATCAGCCAGCGTGCTCGACATCTTCTCGTGCGGTGTCCAAGGACTATTGCCTTACGGTGCACAGCTCCTCATCGCTGCCGAATTGACGAACACCGCGTCCCCCGCGCTCGTCCCGTTCATGTTTTATCCGTTCCTCTTGTTCATCTGCGGTGGACTTGCCATCGCATTCAACTTCCCGCGCTTCAAGAAAAAAGCCTGACAAAAACGACCCTTTGAATCTAATCCGTTCAAAGGGTCGTTCGTTTTGCGTCGAGCTCACGTTTAAGTTGTTCGTTCCGTTTTTTGAACGCGCGCCGCTTGAGCAGTTCCTCGAGGCCACGGCTAATCGCCCATAGGACGAACAGTAATAATCCGAGCATCGACAAACGGAACGGGCTTTGGATGAACTCTTCCCACTGGTCGCCGATGACCGAGAAAATCAACACGACGAGCAATTTACCAAATCCGGCCGCCATAATGAACGTGCGGAGCGGCATTTGAATCAGGGCGAGTAAGTACGTGATCAAACTGACGGGGATGAACGGAAGTGAATAGAGAAACCCGAGCGAGATTGGACTCATATGATTAATCCGTTCAAGCCAATAGACCCCTTGTTTATGTTTCTCGAGCCAACGCGTCATCGGTTTTCGGAAGACGTAGCGGACGGCCGTGAAGACGAGGATTGTGCCGAGCAAACTGCCGACCCAAGACAGTAACGTCCCGAGTAGGAACCCATATGTTGCCGCGTTCGCCGAAATGATGAGGACGAGCGGGAGAAACGGAAAAATCGCTTCTAAGAACGGGGCCCCGAGTCCGGCCCACGGACCGCCTGGAAGCTCTTGTAGCCATTCAATCAATTGGATGATCCACTGTTCAAGTGATGTGAGCATATCGATTTCCACCTTTGGCTTTCATTACTATTTTGTACCCGAATTCGCGTCTGAGGACACGTCCCCCTGCTCGGCTTAAAAAAAATTAAAAAGTATTTGCGAAAATTAGCTGTGATATCTATCATATAATAATGGACTTGTGGTTGCAGGCAAGCCCATTCGTCGAACGACACAACCCAACGTTCGTTTTCCTGCAAAAAACTGAACACAGGGGAGTAACACAAATGGAAACAAAACCAATGCGCGTGTTGTTGTACTATAAGTACGTCAACATCGAAGACCCAGAAGCGCTCACACAAGAGCACTTGAAGTACTGTAAAGACCTCGGCATCAAAGGACGCATCTTGATTTCTTCCGAAGGAATCAACGGGACGTGCTCTGGTACGTGGGAACAGACCGAGCAGTACATGAACGACTTGAAAGCGAACCCGTACTTCAGCGACATCGAGTTCAAAATCGATGAAGTCGAGGAGCACGCGTTCTCGAAAATTTTTGTCCGTCACAAAAAGGAACTCGTGACGTGGCGCTTTGATGGCGAGTTTGACGTGCCGAAACAGCACGGTGCATACCTCGAACCGGCAGAATGGAAAGAGATGATGCATCGCGATGATGTCGTCATCCTCGACGTTCGTAACAACTACGAGTACGACCTTGGTCACTTTAAAAATGCGATCAAGATCGACGTAGAGGCTTCTCGTTACATGCCAGAATGGCTCGAAGAGAACAAGGACCTCTACGAAGGGAAAACGCTTCTCACGTATTGCACCGGCGGCGTCCGTTGCGAGAAATTTACCGCATATATGCGTGACCAAGGTCACGACAACATCTTCCACTTAAAAGGTGGGGTCGCCATGTACGGAAAAGACGAGGCGACAAAAGGCGAGGATTGGGAAGGTGAGCTGTACGTCTTTGACGAGCGCATCAACGTCCCGGTCAACACGGTCAACCCGTCCATCGTCTCCGAGTGCATGCACTGCGGCACGAAGACGGTCCGGTACGTTAATTGTGCCAACCCGGTGTGTAATGCCCAGCACTTCTGTTGTGAAGAATGTGAGCCGAAACAGATGCGCTCATGTTCAAAAGAGTGCCAAGAGCATCCACGCAACCGCTATATCATCGAGAATATCGCGGACAAACTTCAGGAAACTGAAGGCGTCGTCGGGTAACAAAAATCGACCAGAAAGCGTCAGCTGGCTTCCGCCACTGGCGCTTTTTTTGACGAAATCTTTACGTCTACGGTGGCGTCATATCGGGTATAGTGAAGATACCATTGTCAGACAGGAAGTGAATCGATTGCTGTTTAACGAACCCTTACTCGCCGCCCTCCTCGCATGGTTTATCGCGCAGGCGGCCAAACTTGTGACAGAACTCATTAAAACGAGAGACTTCGAACTGCAAATCATGTTCGCCTCAGGCGGCATGCCGAGCTCCCACTCTTCGACCGTCGTCGCTCTCGCGACCGTGATCGGACGGATGGAGGGACTCGACTCTAGCATGTTTGCCCTCGCCTTGATTTTCGCGACGATCGTCATGTACGATGCGACCGGTGTCCGCCAAGCGGTCGGATTCCAGGCGCGGCTTTTGAACGATTATTTCAAAGGAATCAAGCACGAGACGCCAATCTTGAACGAACTCGTTGGCCATACACCGTTCCAAGTCATCGTCGGTGCCTTGCTCGGTCTCGTCGTCGGTCTCTTCTTCCCAATTTAATCGAATCGGGCATGTCCATTCCCACTCCCCCATCTTTTTGTGAAGTTTCACAAGAGAGACGGTATACTCAAAGGAGAGGAGGAATCGACATGCCTTTTTTGCAGAAGTCCTATGAATCACTCGACACGCTCGCCGAAGCGATTGGCCAAGCGATTCGCGCACCGATCACGATCGAGAACCGCCATCATCAACTGCTCGCCTACAGCACCCATCCCGACTCGACCGATCCGGCTCGCATCGCCACGATTATCGGTCGCCGTGTCCCGGAGACGGTCATTGAGGACTTATGGGAAAGTGGGATGTTACAGCACGTCATCGATAGCGACGATCCCGTCGTCATCCCGGCGCGGCTCGCCGTCGGACTCGGCGAACGGGCGGCCGTCGTCATCAAACAGCATGATGATGTGCTCGGGTATATTTGGAGCTTGGCCCGCCCGACCCCTTTCTCGGAACAAGAGCTGACCGTCTTAAAAGAAGGGGCTTCCATCGCCAAGAAATTGCTCATGACGATCGCGATGCACGAACGCCGCATCGATGCCGAGCTCGAACGGTTCTTCTTAGATGTGTTAGCGACCCCGGCTCTCAGCCCGACCAACCAGCAGCGCTTGAACGAACTCGCGCCGATTGCCGTGGCGAGTCGATTGACGGTCATCGACTGTCTGCAACCGATCACCCCGCAGTTCGCCGAGCGACTCTTTTATGTACTGGCGACCCAACAGTCGATTGAGGTCGTCCTCCAAGCGATTGACGGACAACAATTACTCGTCTGGCATTACATGAAAACGGAATTGGCCGAAGAAGAGACGATGCTACTTGACTGGGCTGAGCGGTTCGAGACGCTTCTTCAGGATAAGTTCCCCGAGGCGAATCCGACGCTTGGCATCAGCCGTCGCTTTTTCGAGAGCGAGACGCTCTATCATGCCGCGGAGGAAGCGCGCCGTGTCACTTCGCTACGGCGAAAGTTCCCGCTTGAATTGGTGAACGCCCGCACGTTCGAACAAATCGGGATCTATCAACTCGTGCCCGACCTCGCCCGTCGCATCAACCTCCGCCTCGAGACACACCCGACGCTCGAACGGCTGAAAGCGTACGACCAGACCCATCAAACCGAACTCGTGACGACGCTCGAGTGGTACTTTTACTTCGATGGCAACGTGAAACAAGTTGCCGCCCATCTCCATATCCATCCGAACACGGTATTGTATCGGGTGCGACGGATTGAAGAATTGACCCAAATCACGCGGGCCTCGCTCCCAGAACGGGCCACGATTTACTTGGCGATTAAAGCCGACCAATACCGTTGAGACACCAGACCTTCACCTTGTGATTTTTCACAAAGTGAGGGTCTTCATTTTTAGAATGTGGGATAAAGACAGCTTTTTCGGAAGGGTCTATACTAGAAGTGTGAACAAATTGTGTCAAGGAATTGAAAGGGGAACGGATCATGAAAATCGGGGTATTGAAAGAGATTAAAAACAACGAAAACCGTGTCGCACTGACGCCGATGGGGGCAGCCGTATTGACAGAGCTCGGGCATGACGTGCTCGTTGAAACGGAAGCAGGCGTAGGGAGCGGCTTCACGAACATGGAATATGTTGACGCTGGTGCGACAATCGTCGACACGGCAGCAGACGTATGGAACCACGTCGAGCTCGCGCTCAAAGTAAAAGAGCCACAACCGTCGGAATATCGCTACTTCCGTCGCGATTTGACGCTCTTCACGTACCTTCACTTGGCGGCCGAGCCGGAACTGACGAAAGCACTCGTCGATTCGGGCATGACCGCAATCGCTTACGAGACCGTGGAAATCGATCGGACGCTCCCGCTCCTCACACCGATGAGTGAAGTCGCAGGACGCATGGCAGCTCAAATCGGGGCACAGATTTTAGAGAAGCCGCACGGCGGAAAAGGTATCCTCTTATCCGGTCTCCCAGGCGTCCCACGTGCGAACGTGACCGTCATCGGCGGCGGGGTCGTCGGGACGAATGCGGCCCGCATCGCCATCGGCCTCGGTGCGAACGTGACGCTCATGGACATCAGTCCAGCCCGTCTTCGTCAAATCGACGACCAGTTCGGCAACACGATCAACACGCTCATCTCAAACAGCTATAACATCGCCAAACAAGTCGCCGAAAGCGACCTCGTCATCGGCGCGGTGTTGATCCCTGGTGCGAAAGCTCCGAAGCTCGTGACGAAAGATATGGTGCAACAGATGTCACCGGGCTCGGTCATCGTCGACGTCGCCATCGACCAAGGCGGGATTTGTGAGACGATTGATCACATCACGACACACGACGCACCGACGTACGAGCGCTTCGGCGTTCAACATTACGCGGTTGCGAACATGCCAGGCGCCGTCCCACGCACGTCGACGCTCGGCCTGACGAATGCGACGATGCCGTACATTATCGAGTGCGCGCAAAAAGGCATCTTCACAGCGCTTCGCGAGAATGCCGCCCTCCTCAAAGGATTGAACGTCATCGACGGTACGGTCACGTATGAGGCTGTCGCCCGTGACCTCGACTATCCGTTCATCCCGGCGTCAGAAGCCATCACGAAACAGCTCCAAGCCTAAACGAAAGACGCTTGAACGAATTGTCGTTCAAGCGTCTTTTTTATGCGTTTTCGACGGCGATATCTTCCCCGATGATTTTCACTTCTGGCTCCAAGTCGATTTCGAACTTCTCTTTCACCGTCGCTTGGACGTGACGGATGAGCGAGATGTACTCGGTCGCTGTCGCGTCGGCGATGTTGACGATGAAGCCGGCGTGCTTCAATGACACTTCGGCGCCGCCGATGCGTTTCCCTTGCAGGCCGCAGTCTTGAATCAACTTGCCGGCGAAGTAGCCCGGTGGTCGTTTGAAGACGCTGCCACATGACGGGTACTCGAGCGGTTGCTTCGACTCGCGCTTGTACGTCAAGTCATCCATCACTTCTTTGATGGCCTCGTACGCGAGCGGCTCGAGTGCGAACGTCGCTTCAAGCACGATGAGCCCCTCTTTGGCGATTCGGCTCGTCCGATAGTCGAGGTCGAGCTCGTCTTTCGTGAGCGTGAGCAGTTCGCCTTCGGGCGTCAAGACGACCGCGCTGACGATCACATCCTTCGTCTCACCGCCGTACGCACCGGCGTTCATGTAGACGGCACCGCCGACCGTTCCCGGGATACCGCAGGCAAACTCGAGGCCTGACAGCTCTTCTGTGAGCGCTTGGCGCGACACGTCGATGATGGCAGCCCCTGCTTGCGCGATGACGTGATTGCCTTCACGACGAATCGTCTTCAGTTCGTTCAAGTTCAAGACGATGCCGCGGAGTCCCCCGTCCCGGACGATCAAGTTCGAACCGAACCCGAGAATCATGAACGGCATGCTCTCGCGGTGTGCGAGTTCAAGCACGGCCTGAACTTCTTCATACGTATGCGGTGCCACGAAATAGTCCGCGTTCCCGCCAAGCTTTGTATACGTGTGCGCCGACAAAGGCTCGTCTTGTTTGACGCGATCGGCTGGGAGTATCGTTAATAATTGATTTAAAAAGCTCATGCGTTCACTCAATCCTTTACGTTCTATTTTTATCTGATGAATGCATCGAATGGCTTCGACGCACGTCGCTGAATGGTTTCAGTACGAATCACAGTATACAAATGTTTGCCGGGAGTGACAAGCAACGTTTTCTTTACAATCGAGCAAATGATTTACAACAATAACGATGTGGCGACAGCCACTACAATCGGAATTGTAAAGTTATCCCAATCTCGATACGAAATCGCTTCTGTTAGCGTCGCGACAACGGAAATGATGAACCCATATGTTACCACTTGCCAAAGGGGAACATCATCCCACAAAAACAATAAAAAGAGAACGGCATATGAACTGAGGAACATGGCCATACTGCCTTGGAACGAACGCTTTTGACCGTATAAGTCGTACGTCACCGTGCCATACTTGCGACCGATGAGTGCGGCCAAGCCGTCCCCCCAAACCAACACGAGCGAACCGGCCAAGAAGGCGAGCGGCTCGGATTCAAAGAAGAAATATAAGATGACGAGCAGTGCGATTGGGTAATAGACGGTGCCGAATGATTTCCGTTCGGTTTGATGCACCGGCGACGGACTTTTATAAAGAAGGAACGCGTTCGCGAACGTGAAGAACACGAGCGGGATTGCCGCGACGTACCATGTCTCCATGAGCCAGACGGCGAGGAGCGACCAATGTCCGACCGCGATATGTACACTTTTACGAATTGTTTCGTCCGTCCAACCTAGACGCTTGCCGACTTGTTCGAGTCCGACGAGGAATACGAGGACGATGACGATCGATAAGATAGAGCTGACCCATTCATTCATCGATAGACCACCTTTAGCTACAGTTTTTCTACGTTTACATTATACCTTAATCGGGTCTGAACCTAGCTTCCTTTTCAAACATTTGGTAGAATGAGGTCAAATGACTGTATAGACGGCGAACGAAGCCGGCTATAGAAAGGGTGGCTTTATGCGCGACGCAACTTCAATTCAAACTTTGGCGGACTGCCTTCACTATATGCAAGTTGGCGACGTCGATCGGGCCATCGCCTTGTTCCCGGAAGAAGTCCGTGACCACTTTCCGAAAGAGCTCCGTAAAATCCATTTGTTTCATATTGAAAAGAACGGACTGTCCATCAATCAAATCGTCGCTCTCGCCAACACGTTGACCGGCGAGCATTTATCGGCGACGACGATTCAAAACTGGACGAAGCGCGAGGTGCGTAAAATTATCGGCGTCCCGCGTGTCGGAAAGAAATATTCCTTGCAACAGGCGGCAATCATCTATTTGCTCGACGACTTGAAGCACTTGTTCTCGCTTGAAGAGACGAGCTCGCTGCTTGCGCTCATATTTAACAACCCGGACCGTGATGAGGACGACTTCATCTCGCCGATCGATTTTTATCGGTTATATGCCGAATATGCCAAGTCGACGAGTCCAATCGACTTGCTCGACACCCGGGCAAAACGCTCGGTCGAGAAAATGGGACACTCCCATCCGAACATCATCCACGTCTTGAAGCTCTGTTTGTACGCCCACCGCGTCACGACACTCGAGCTCGAGGCAAAACAATACTTGGGCCGCTTCATGTGATGAAGCGGTTTTTTGCATACAGAAAAGCACCAACCCGAAGGCTGGTGCTTGTCGTTACGTTCAGACAGAAACCGCAAGCGGCATCCGTGATTTGACGCTCAGCGTCTTCAAGACCGACAATAGTTCAAACATCGAGAGCTGGTCGGCTTCTTTCGTCAGACAGAAGCTGTCGTCCTCGTGCTTGCGAAGCTCGGCGACTAACTTGCCCGCCTTGTCGCGTACACTGAACTTGTAGCGCTCGACGTCGTATTGAATCGTATAGAGCCCGCGTTCATAGACGTTGTACTCACACTTTTTCCCGAATAACGAGAATTTGTCTTTCAATTGACCAATCGCTTGCCCGTCGTGGTTCATCACGACCCATTTCTGACAGTTCGGGATATATTTCCCGAGAGCGATTTGTCGGCCAGACAAATTGTGCACTTGGACACTGCCTTCCGCGTCGCGGTGAACAGATCCGATCGCATCATTTGTCTCGTCATAAATGGTTGCCTCGCCTTGCGTAAAGACGCAACCTTTTACATAAATTAATTTGCGCACCGCTTTTCCTCCTAATACGTTCCAACCACGAATTTTCTATTTGTCCGGTTGGTCATTCTGTGAAACCCCAATGTTGTTTCGTGTAGCCGAATCTCTCTGTTCAACTACTACATATTTCATATGACGAAGATGATTATTGCACCGTTTGAACAAAAAGACAACCCCTTTTTCTTCGACACAATCCGTCATCTTGACAAACATGTGAAAACCGCCTGCCCTAGCGCTTAAACCCTGCTTCTTTCAACAGTTGCTCGAGCTCTGATCTTGCAATCAGACGAACTTGATTTGGTGCCGCCAATTCATAGGCACTTTCCGTATAAGACGAGTTCGTTATGACCCATCCCTCATCCACCCCATAGTATGGAACGGCCGCCGCCACTTGTTGGACCGCCTCGAGCCCGACGACTTTCTCGTAGCGCTTTGCCTGGACGGCGATTGACCAGCCGTCCGGTGTCTCGAGCAACAAGTCGGCGCCAAAGTCACGAGACGCCGGTGTGACGGTCACCTTGTAGCCGAGCGCGTGGAACACGTCCTCTAAAAACAACTCGAACTCACGTCCGTCCATGCGGTCGATTCGGTCAATCGTCGATAGGCGCTTCCGCCAGATGAGCCAGACGAGACCAAGTATGATTACCGTGACGATCGCCCAAACCGGGGCGTCCATCCACCAAAGCACAAGTCCGAGTATGAGACTCAAGCCCATTCCTTTCACGTTCATCGTCCTCTCCATCGTTCGTTCACTATTACTTTACCGTCTCTAGGCAGGAAAACAAAGGCACAGGTGTCGAATGGTATGAAGATGTACCCGTTTGATTTATAGAAGGAGGGATTACCCGTTGATGGAGAAAAGAGTGCATCTCCAGAACGACCTGTTGCATGCTTTGCCTTACGGTGTCGCCTTAATTCAAACAGACGGCACGATCGTGCAAGCGAACCGACCGTTCTTAAAACAATTTCCTGAAGATTTACAGACGCGTTCAAACATCTTTCATATGGTCAATCAATCCCCGATTACGATGGAGCTGTCGCGCCGGATGGAACAAGGACTCCCTTGGATGTACGAGATGCCGACCATCCGCATCCACGCCATCCCGAACGGAGACGTCTATATTCTCTCAATCGAACCGCTCCCGCTCGATACGCGGGTGACGGTCCAACATAACGCCTTCGAAGCGATGATGCATACGGAGCTCGACATGGCGATGATCATGACCGATGCGAACTTGCTCATCAACCGATTCAATAAAGGGGCGACCGAGCTGTTCGGCTATGCCCCCCATGAAGTCTTATACGAGATGACCCCATTCGCCCTCTTCGAGTCCCGCGAATTGAGCGAGAAACGGACGCATTACCAGGACGAGACCGAACGCTTGCTATCGTTCGAACAGATGCTCCGCGTCGCACTCGATCGTGGCGACCGCGAATGGAAGTTTCAACGGAAAGACCGGACCCACTTCGTCGGGAAGCTGTTCATGCATCCCGTCTACGAGCAAGCCCGCGTCATCGGCTTCTTCTTCTTCGTCTTCGACGTCAGCCCGGAGATTGCGTTAAAAGGCGAGTTGCTCCATAAAGAACAGCGCTATCGGATGTTCGCTGAGTCGGTCATCGAAGCCGTTTTGTTCCATGAGGACGGGACGATTCTCGACGCCAACAAGGCGGCCGAGACGATTTTCCGCATCCCCGCTGAAGACATGGTCGGTCGCCAGACAATCGAGTTCATCGCCGAAGGCTACCGGGCCGACGTCTTGCGACGTATCCGCAACCATATCCAGACGCCGTACGAAGTCATCGGTCGACGCGAGGACGGCACGTTCCTCGAGATAGAAGTGTACCCGAAAGAGGTGACGTATCAAGGCCAGACGCTCCGCGTCGCCGTCATGCGTGACATTAGCGACCGTAAGAAAGTCGAACGGATGCTCGAGCGCGAGAAGAACGCCATCGCCCGCCAGCGCGATATCATCCAGTCGATTTTACAAGCGTCGAACGAGGCGTTCGTCTTGACCGAATCGAACGGCAGCGTCCTGTTCATGAACGTGCACGCCCGCCGTCTGCTCGACTTGCCCGGCATCGCCCCGAATAAGATGCAAGAGCGCATCCCGCTCTTGACGACGTTCCGACAACGAGACCGGACGGAGATGTTGAAAAAAGTCGACCTCCTGCTCGACGGCTCGGCCCACGAGGTATCGATGCGCTTCTCGATTCCGCAACCGAACGACCGGGATGAACAGTACTACGAGATGTACGCGACCGGTATGGACGCGAAGCGTCAAGTCGGCGTCGACAGTGGTTTCTTGTTCGTCTTCCGAAATCGAACCGAGGAAGAGCGGATGGACCAAATCAAGAACGAGCTCGTCAGCACGGTCTCCCATGAACTGCGGACTCCGCTCTCTTCCTTATCCGGCTATATCGAGCTCATGCAAAGTCGAGAGCTGACGCCGGAGAAACGAGAGCGTTTCTTGAAGACGATGGCTAAAGAAGCGAAACGGTTGACGGACTTGTTGAACGACTTCCTCGACATTCAGCGCATGGAGGACGGCAATCAGGAGTATAAAAAGGACCGTTTCATCTTGAACGAGCTCGTTCGTGACGTCGTCGAACGGTTCCGTGAGACGAGCAACCATTCCATCCATTTTGACGACGCCGATGAAGCACTGCCTCTCATCGCCGATCAAGCGCGTATCGAGCAAGTGCTCATCAATCTGTTGTCGAACGCAATCAAGTATTCGCCGCAACACCACGAAGTTGAGGTCCGAATCCGAGCCGAGCATGGACAAGCGTTCGTCTCGATTCAAGATTTCGGCATCGGCATCCCCGAGCACGCGTTCGAAGAGCTATTCAAGAAATTCTATCGCGTCGACAACTCCGATACGCGCCAAATCGGGGGGACGGGGCTCGGGTTGTCCATCTGTAAGGAAATCATCGAGTCGCACGGCGGTAGCATCGAAGTCGAATCGACGGTCGGCGTCGGCTCGACGTTCACGTTCACGCTCGACTTAGCGGAGGAGACACTATGAACCATTACGCCTTTACGGGGTTCCCTGGTTTTTTGGCCGGGAAGCTGATCACCCATCTCGCGTCGGTACCGAACCAAATCGGCACGATTTATGCGCTCCATTTGCCCCATCAAAAAGAAGAAGCCATCGTCTTGAAAGACGAGCTGCTCGAGGCGACGACGTTAGAGGAAACACAACTCGTTCTCGTCGAAGCCGACATCACGCTCCCCGAAGTGATTCTTGACCCAATCACGCGTTCGGTCATCGAACGGGACGTCCATTACGTGTTCCACCTCGCTGCTGCTTACGACTTGAGTATCCCGTATGACGTTGGCTATCGGATCAATATGCTCGGGACGAAACATATGACCGCGTTCGCGAAGCGTGCCGCTCATCTCAAACGATACGTCTACTTCAGCACCGCTTACGTCTCCGGTCGGCGCCAAGGCACCGTATATGAGAATGAATTATGGCACCGCCTGCCGTTCAAAAATCATTATGAGGCGACGAAGTATGAGGCGGAAGCAATCGTCTCGCGCGAGTTCGGTTCGATGCCGATCACGATTATCCGCCCCGGCATCGTCATCGGCCATAGCGTGACCGGGGAGACGAAGAAGTTCGACGGCGTCTATTTCGTCTTGAAACTGATGGACCAGTTGCGCCAGGCGGCCCCGCTTCCTTACATCGGACGTCAAAATGTCGAAGTGAACCTCGTCCCGTACGACTATGTCGTCGAGGCGACAGCCTATCTCGCGCATGCCCCGGCCGGACTTGGCCGGACGTTCCATTTGACGGATCCGTTCCCGCACGGCGTCCGTGAAGTGTACCGGATGATTCACGAGACGATGTTTGCACGTGCCCCGCGCGGCACCATCCCCCATATCGCCGCCGAGGCTGGGTTTTCCGCACTCAAGCTTCAAGAGCGGTACGGCGTCCCGCGCGAACTGCTCGACTATTTCAAGCATCAAGTCCGGTTCGATACGACACAGGCGATGCGCGCATTGAGCGGGACCGGGATCGTCTGCCCGGACTTGAAAGATTATTTGCCGCAAGTCGTCACCTATTACGAGACACACAAAAAGCCCTAATAGGGCTTTTTGTCATCCAATCAATAGTTTTTCTTTCGGGTAGCGAATCTTACGGTCGAGCTGCCGTGCCACGGTGAAGAGGATCGTGAGCGAGCCGACGCGACCGAGTAGCATCATGAACATGATGAGTTCTTTCCCGCTGTTGTTTAACTCGGCCGTGATCCCGAGCGACAAGCCGACCGTCCCGAACGCGGAGACGACTTCAAACAATACGGCCGTCGCTGGCAAGTGACCGTTCGTCAAAACCGTCAAGGTCGTAATAAATACTATAAAGAAGAAGCTCGTAATCGCGACCATGTACGCTTTTTTGATTTGAAACGTGTCGATTGTCCGTTCCATGATGACCGTCTCCTTCTTCCCAAGCAGAAACGCCCACATGTCGGCCAAAATGACCACTACAGTCGTCACTTTAATCCCTGATCCTGTCGAGGCGGCCCCTGCCCCGATATACATGAGGATGAGGATGAGACCGATTGAGACCGGCGCCATCGTCGCGATATCCATCGTATTGAAGCCGGCCGTCCGTGTCGTGATCGCTTGGAAAAACGTCGCGTGAAGCGCTTCGCCGAGTGGGCGTCCGTAAAGCGCCCCTTCTCTCGACACCCACTCGAACAGCATGAGGCCGAACCAGGCGATTCCATTGATGACAAGTAGTGAGCCGATCATGATTTTCGAGTGGAGCGCCAAGCGCTTCCAGCCCTTCACTTCGGTCACATCAGCAATCGTCGTGAAGCCGAGGCCGCCAATCATGATAAGAATGGAAATCGTGATGACGATGGACGTGTTCTGTTCAAACTGCATGAGGCTATCTGGCCATAGGGCAAACCCGGCGTTATTGAACGCCGAGACGGCGTGGAAGAAGCCGTAGTACAAGGCGTCACCGAACGAGTAGTCGCCTGTGCCGTACAGTTCTGCTGTCAAAAAGTAGAGACCGATCACTTGAACGATGATCGTCGTGAAGACGATGTTTCGAACGAGCCTTACCGTCCCGCCCGGTCCTGACAAGTTGAGGGACTCTTGGAGTAAGATGCGTTGTTTCAAACCGATTTTACGTCCGAGCACGCTGAGGAGCATGAGGGCGACGGTCATAAAACCGAGCCCCCCGATTTGAATCAACGCCATGATGACAAGCTCACCAAACGTCGTAAACGCCGTCCCGATGTCGACTGTGGAAAGCCCTGTCACCGTAGCGGCCGACGTCGCGATGAAGAGACAGTCAATCCACGCGACGGGTTCACTTTGCGCGAACGGCATATAAAGGAGCGTCGCCCCAATCAAAATCACGAGTAAAAAGCCGCTGGCAATAAAACGGGCCGGTTTCTCGAATACGATTCGGTATAACGCCTCGATTCGCTTCAGCCGCCGTTCCCGTATCGATAATGGATGTCGCATCCCCATGTCCCCTTCACTCTTTCTAAGCCACATATTACGCCTTGCCGACAAAATTGCCAACTAGGAAAATGTCACGCTAACCCTTTCTTCGATTTTTTGGTAATATGATAGATAGACTTTATAAACGTTGAGGAGGTTGAATGAAACCGTGGACCCTAGTACGGTAGATCATTCGCTAAAGGATGTCTCGCGAAGTTTGGAGCGCCAGTCACAGTACATGCCCGCCCATCTTTATTTCCAGCTTGAAGAATTGTTGCATTGGTCACTCGATCAAGAAGTTGTGAATCAATTGTACGCATTGTTAAAAAAATACGACGTATTAACCGATATAGAGCGTGAAGAACGAAATGTCAGCATCCAATTGCTGATTGACGAAAACGGCGCTTAACCATCGGGAACGCATTATGCGGGAGACGAGTGGCGTCTCTCGCTTTTTTATGTCCTGGATTAGAAAGGTGGAAAACATAGACATGGATGTCGTCACGTTAGTAGGGCTTATACTCGGCTTTTTCACATTGATTGGTGGAATGCTTCTAAAAGGTGCAGGCGTAGCCCCCCTGATTAACCCGGCCGCATTGGTCATCATTTTTGTCGGGACGGCCGCTGCGGTCAGTATCGCCGTCTCGAAAGAACAGCTACAAACCGTTCCAAAACTTTTTAAAATTCTATTCACGAAACAAACGCTCCCAAGTAAGACCGGCATGTTGACGCAATTCGTCGATTTATCGACACAAGCACGAAAAGAAGGGCTTCTCTCTCTTGAGACAGCGCTCGAACAAGTCGATGAACCGTTTTTGAAGCAAGGCATGATGATGGTCATCGATGGACAACCGTCCGAATATATCGCCGAAGTCATGTCACGTGATATCGAAAACATGGAAATCCGCCATAAGGCGAACGCTGACGTCTTCACACAAGCCGGTACATACGCCCCGACACTCGGCGTACTCGGAGCCGTCATCGGGCTTGTCGCTGCCTTAAAAGACTTATCCGACATCGAAAAACTTGGCTACGCCATCTCAGCCGCTTTCGTTGCGACGCTATTCGGAATTTTCTCAGGGTATGTGCTCTGGTTCCCGTTCGCGAATAAACTGAAGCAATACTCGAAGAGCGAAGTGCTCATCAAAGAGATGATGATTGAAGGGATCCTCTCGATTCAAGGCGGCGAATCGCCGAAGACGTTAGAAGATAAGCTGTCTGTGTATTTGTCTCCAAAGGAGCGAGCCGACTATGAAGCGCAAAAAGAAGCATGATCATGAAGAACATATTTCAGAAGGCTGGCTCATCCCCTACGCCGACTTATTGACGCTCCTCCTCGCGCTCTTCATCGTCTTGTTCGCGTCGAGTAACGTCGACCAGACAAAACTCGAGAAGATGTCACGGTCGTTCAACCAAGTCTTCTCTGGCGGGACGAGCGTATTCCAAGCATCGACCGCCTCAAACAGCGACATCAACCGGACGAACAACACGGACACGACGGCGAACCCGCGAACGTACGAACTCGCGAAACTCGACGAACTGAAAGAACAAGTGAACGAGTACATTAAACAGAACGGCCTACAAGACGAGATTGAAGCGACCATCAATTCGAGCGGTCTCGTCTTGACGATTCAAGACCGTGCGCTCTTCAGCATGGGGGACGCGACGTTAGACGCCGAGGCTCGAGCCGTCGCCCGCTCCATCAGCGGCATCCTCGAGCAAGCCGGTAACCGGGAAATCGTCGTCTCGGGCCATACGGACAACGTCCCCATCAACACGGCCCGCTTCCCATCGAACTGGGAACTCAGTTCGGCCCGGGCGACCGCCTTCATGCGTGGCTTATTGACGAACGACACACTGAATCCGAGCCAATTCACACTCGCGAGCTATGGGGAATATAAGCCGATTGCGACGAACAGCACGCCGGAAGGACGGGCCAAGAATCGTCGCGTCGAAGTGTTGATTAAACCACTCGTCGACCTATCCGAAGGTGCACCAAAAATGATTGAGACGATTATTTTGCCACAGTAAAAGCCCACTCGCGTGGGCTTTTTGTCATCTTGTCCATTCAAAATATTTACGGGCGAGGTCAGTGAGCGGGCTGTTGAAGAGACGTTTGCGCCAGTAGAGGTCGGCCGCCTTCTTCACGGCCTCGCTCCGTGATGGATACGGATAAATCATACGGGACAGCTTTCCAATCTTATCCCCGCGCTGCATCGCGTAGACGACGATTTGCATCCAATCGCCGGCCGTCATTCCGACCGCGTGACCGCCAATGATTTTACCGTTCTTCCGCGTGATGATTTTGACGAAACCGGTCTCTTGACGGTCGGCGACGAAACGGTCGACCTCGGACAGCTTCGCTTCAAAGATGTCGACGTCTTCCCCGTACTGTTCTCGTGCCTCGGCCTCGGTCAAACCGACGTGGAACACTTCCGGGTCCGTGAACGTGATCCACGGCATCTTCTTATAATCGACTTTGTTCCATAGACCGAACAAGGCGTTCGCGACGACGGCTTTCCCTTCTTCGCCCGCAGCGTGCGTGAACGGGAGCGTATTGATCGTGTCGCCGATTGCAAAGATGTGCGGTTGTGACGTCCGATACGTCGATGAGACGTCAACGTATCCGTCTTTGACGTGGACGTGGGCCCGGTCGAGGCGAAGCGCCTCGAGCCGTGGCTTTCGTCCCGTCGCCATGAGCAGCTTGTCCGCTTCGTAATGCACGGTCTCCCCGTCGATTTCCGCTTCGACATGAATCTTGCCGTCCACTTCTGAGATGTGTTTGACGTCCACGCCAATCTTCAAACGCATCGCCATCTCAAGTTGAGATTTAAGTAGCGTCCGCACCGACTCATCTTCTTTTGGCAAAAACGTATCGAGCGCCTCGAGCACCGTCACTTGACTGCCTAGCCGAGCGAATGACTGAGCGAGCTCGAGCCCAATCGTGCCGGCTCCGATGACGATGATGCTCTCTGGTAGCGTCTCCTCGTGGAAGACGTCTTCGTTCGTTAAGTACGGTACCGTATCAAGTCCGTCAATCGGTGGGACGGTCGGTTGCGATCCGGTTGCGATGACGAATTTCTTCCCAATCAAAAGATCGTCCCCGACTTTTAACTCGTACGGGCTTTGGAACGACGCTTCGCCGATATAAACGTCAACGCCTAACTTCGTAAAACGTTCCGTCCCGTCATGCTCTTGAATGATTTCGCGGGCACGATCGACACGGGCTTTCGTTGACTGGTAATGGTCTCGTCCATCGAACTCGGTGCCGAGCACGCGGGCTGCTTGCATCATCGAACTCGCTTCTTTCGAGGCGGCGATGAGCGCCTTTGACGGGATACATCCGACGTGGAGACAGTCGCCCCCGAGGTGCTTCTTCTTCTCGACGAGCGCGACTTTCGCGCCTAGGTTGGCCGCACCTGCGGCGACCGTCATCCCGGCGGCGCCACCTCCGATTACAATCAACTGATAATCTTTCATTTGATCAACCTCCGATATCGCTCGCTCACGTCTTCCATCCGTTTCCGATTCACATTGAAATCTGAATAGCCGACTCTTGATGCTGAACGAAATTCAATTTGTCGTGTCTCGTCGTCGAATAAAAACTCGACGTCATCTTTAAACTTCATCACTTTCGTCGCGACGACGTAATGGAGTGACTCTTCGGTCTCGTCGATGAGCTCGGTCCGCGGCAATTGCCCCATGACCATCTTAATCGCTCCGACCGTCTCGGCCCGGTCGCGCCCGTACGGAAGCGGCTCCATCTTGAGCGCCTCGTTCGACGTCTGTGTCGATACGGCGTTCGGTGTCCCTTTAATTGGTTTCAATGATTTCGTGGCCACGCGAAAAACCTCCCTTATTCTACATACAATTACATGTATCCTGAATCGGGGAGGTTTAACCCTATTAATGTAACTCGCTCGGGTCGAGCGGCAAGAGGACGGTCACGGTCGTACCCTGCCCGACCTCGCTCTCGATGACGAGTTTTCCTTCATGCGCTTCAATCAACTCTTTGGCGATGGCAAGGCCGAGGCCGCTACTGCCTTCGGTCACTTGCGCCTGATAGAACATCTCGGTGATGCGTTGTAAATGTTCTTTTGAGATGCCCGGTCCTTCATCGATAATCGAAATGAAGGCGACCCGTTCCGACTGAACGAACCGAACGGTCAACGTCCCGCCTTCCGGCGAGAATCGAATCGCGTTGTCGAGCAAGTTCAAAAACACTTGCTTCAGTCGATTCTCATCGAATAGACCCGTCGATTTTTGTGGATACCGCTCGATGAGGGTAATCTGTTTATCCTCAAGCGACTGTTTTAGTTGCACGGACACTTTACGCAACAACGTGACGAGGTCGAGTTCCTGACGATACAAGACGAGGCGGCTCTCTTCGATCTTCGTGTAATCGAGGAGCTGCTCGACGAGGCCGATCATCCGCTCGGTCTCAGAATGGATGATGCTGAGGCCGAGCTCGGTCTCTTCGGACAACTTCTCGTTGCCGCCGCGAATCGTCTCGGTCCATCCTTTGATTGACGTGAGCGGTGTCCGCAGTTCATGGGACACGTTCGATAAAAATTCGTTCCGTGTCGACTGATGCTGTTGGACTTTTGCGCCTAAATACGTCAACGTCCGCGCGAGCGCCCCAAGCTCATGTTTCTCATTCGAGTAGACTTCGAGATCGAAATCTCCTTGTGCCATCTCATCAGCCGTCTCGATGATTTCTCGAATCGGACGGACGAACCGGTCCGCGATGCGAATGACCGCGTAGAGGGCGATGAGCCAGATGAGGACGCCAATCATGACGACCGCCATCCAAATCTCTCGGATGAGCGTGTCGAGGTCTTCGAGCGGGCGGGTGAAGCTGATGGCGAGTTCGGTCGTTTCCCCGGTCATGATCGGGCTCGTTACCGATAAGAAGTGTTCGTCACCGACATCGTAATCTTGAACGACCGATTCCCCTCGGGCCAAGCGGTCGAGTTGCGACTCGGTGAACAGCGCCTGTTGATCTCGTTGTCCGGTCGTCTTGATGATGTCGCCGCTTCGGTCGACAATCGTCAAATCCGTTCCCGGGTAACCGAACGTCCGTACGAGCACCGAGAAGGCGCTCGGCGTCTCGAAGCCGACTTGCGCTTGCGGATACAGATAGGCACTCGTCGTGGCGTGACTGAGGAGCGCCTCGGACTCATACTCATAGTAATAGCGATACGTACCGTAAGAGAGGACGCTCACGAGCAGGACGAGGACGAGTGTGACGACAATCATAATACGAAGGACAAGCTGTTGCTTCATCCGTCATGTCTCCGCCACTTGTACCCATGCCCCCACAGCGTCTCAATGAACGCCGGATGGCTCGGATCATCTTCAATCTTTTGCCGCAGTCGCCGAATGTTCACGTCTACGGTCTTCCGGTCCCCGAAGTAATTGATGCCCCAAACCGCGTCGAGCAAGGCGTCGCGCGACAAGACGACTTCCTCGTTTTGGACGAGATGGCAAATCAAGTCGTATTCGGTCGGTGTCAAGTCAATCGGTTGCCCGTACTTCGTCACTTGCTTGGCTGCAAGGTCGATGGCGAACGGGCCCGACTTCAACCGTTTCTTCTCTTTACGCTTCACTTTCTCGACCCGGCGAAGGAGCGCTTGAATCCGGGCGACGAGTTCGCCTGGACTGAACGGTTTGGCGATGTAGTCGTCCGCACCTTTCCCGAGCCCTTCAATCTTATCCTCTTCAAGCGTCCGTGCCGTCAACATGATGATCCCGACGTTCTCGTCTAAGTCGCGAATCGCCGCGCACGCTTCGAATCCGTCCATTTCTGGCATCATGACATCGAGCAAGACGATATCGAACGGCTGGCGGTCGAATGCTGTCACCGCTTCACGCCCGTTCGTCGCTTCGAACACATCAAACCCCGCTCGCTTTAAATTTACGATGATAAAGCTGCGAATCGCATGCTCATCCTCGGCTACTAATATCCGATTCATATATCCACCTCTTCTGAAGTTCACTTCTCTACATTATAGTTACGTTTTTGCGACAAGGTTGTCAATTGACCTTAAATCGTATTAGGATGGAGTCATTAGATTCCGAAGGAGGACTCATCCCGATATGAGTTATAAAATGATTGTGTTAGATATGGACGATACGTTGCTCACGAGTGACCATACGATTTCCCCGAAAACAAAAGCTGCGCTTCTTGACGCCCAAGAGCGCGGACATAAAGTCGTCCTTGCGAGCGGCCGTCCGACATATGCGATGTGGGACGCGGCCCGTGAGCTCGAGCTTGCGAAATACGGTAGTTTCATCTTGTCGTTTAACGGTGCGTCGATTATTGATTGTGCGACGAACGAAGAAATCTTCTCGAGCACGCTTACACCTGAAACGGTCGCATACCTCCATGATATCAGTGTACGTGAGGAAATCGCGATTCATACGTACATCGGTAACGAAATCGTAACCGATCAACCGAACCCATACACCGATATCGAAGGAGAATTGACGGGGATGCCGGTCATCCACGTCGACGACTTCAAGACGGCGGTGACGACACCGGTCGTCAAATGTCTCATGCTCGGTGACGGGGACACCCTCGCACCAATCGAGACGAAACTCCAAGTCGAACTCGAAGGCAAGCTCGCCGTCGCTCGCTCGAAGCCGTTCTTCCTCGAGTTCACAGAGGCTGGCGTGACGAAAGGGACGAGTCTTGCGTTTCTAGCGAAGCACGTCGGAATCGACCAAGCACAAGTGATTGCTTGTGGAGACGGGAACAACGACTTGACGATGATTGAGTGGGCCGGTCTCGGTGTTGCCATGGGCAACGCCAATACGACAGTCAAAGGAAAAGCCGATTTCATTACGAAATCAAACAACGAGGATGGCATCGCGCATGTCGTCGAGACGTTCATGAGCAGTGTCCTCATCGATCAGTAAATCGTGAAGCAACGCTTCATAAAGGAGGAAGTATGATGAATAAAGGATTGAAACGAGCAGGACTCGGACTAGTCGGGACGGCCGTCGCCGGAGCCGCGTACGTATTCTTGTCCCCGAAACCGACGTCCCGCCTCGTCAAAACCTCATTTTCCGGTGGCAACGAAGTCGCAATGAAAGGATTTGACGAAGTCGTTCAAAAGACGTCGGTCCGAAAAGATATCGACTATCATTCGTCTTACGAGAACGGGACGTTTGATTTGATTCGTTATGAAGGCGACAAGCAAGTCCCGACCATCTTTTGGGTGCACGGCGGTTCGTTCGTCGGCGGTGACAAGGCCGACGTCTTCAAATATGCGACGTCCATCGCGAGTAACGGCTACAACGTCGTCAGCATCAACTATGCGCTCGCGCCGGACGTAACGTATCCCGTGCCGCTCCAACAAATCGAGGAAGCGTACGCCTATATCGTCGAGAACAACGACCGCTTCCGGCTCGACCTCGACCGCGTCTTTTTCGCCGGCGATTCAAACGGCGCGCAACTCGTCGCTCAGTTCGTCGGTATTCAATTGAACGACGGCTACGCCCCATCAGCCGAAGTGAAGCAAGTCGTACCGAAACAATCGATTCTCGGGACGATTTTGATGTCTGGCCCGTACGACTTGAAGCGGACGATGCTCGAGTCGTCAAAAGCGGTCAACCGCTTCCTCTTCAAACGGATCGGGTGGGCGTACTTCGGGACGTATAACTGGGAGAACCTCCCCGTCGTTACGGAAGCGTCCCCGCTCGTCAACATTCCAGCGACGTTCGTCCCGACGTTTATCACGGACGGCAACACGGGCTCGTTCGAGGCGCAGGCAAAAGAGTTCGCCACCATCCTCGCTGGTCGCACCGATGTGACGAGCGTGTTCTATGACGAAGGGGAACTTGGTCACGCGTATCACTTCGAGATGGACAAACCGGCCGCGAGTTCGACGTATCGCCGCCTCATCACGTTCTTGCGCGAGACGACAACGTCAGTCAATCCGTGACCATCGTCGTTCCGCAAAAATGACCGCCTACTCTTGCGAGTGGGCGGTCATTTTTTTCTCGTCTTGTTCAAATGTGTAGCAAATCAAACGCCCTGCCAATCAGTTCGTTCCGTGAAGCGGATGTCGCACGTAACTGTTGGAGCCGTTCAATGAGCGCCTGCTTTAGCGTTTCGGATTCGACGAGTTCGAGACACTCGATTTGAAGCAACCAGGCGTCCGCGTGGTCTTCGAGGATCGTCGGGACGATCTCATCGATAGATGCTCCTTGTTCGCGCAAGTTACGGACACGGTTGAACATCGGATCATCGTTCGTCCAAACGCGCGCATCTCGTTCGACGATGACCGGTTTTTCGATGAGGACGAGCTCCTCGACGTCGGTCCCCGGAAAGACCGACGGAATCGAATCTTGGCGAATTTCAAGTGTCGCCAGTTCGATTCGGCGCCCTTCCAGCTCAATGACGACATTTTCTAAACGCAACTCGTCTGCCATCTCGTTGACGACCTGTCCATCGAGTCGAATCGCTGCCGTCGCCAACACGTCTTGAATCGGCCCGTCGAGAATGAGCAAACCGTGGTTCTCGAGGTTCGTTAATTGTCCGTTGTCGACTTTCACACAATCGTTCCATTGGATGAGGACGTGCCCGTCGTGCTTCGTCATGTGGCGGACCACGCCGACTCGGTCCGTCCCGTCTTCGAGGCGGACGGTCGCCTGACTGCCCGAGGCGAGCGCCTTCTCGATTGAGGCGATACCGCCCTGATGAACGGCCATCCGGCGCTCGAGCTCGTCAAGCGCATCGATCAAAGCGTCAAAGTCCCGAATGACGAACAGCTCACGTTGCATATTCGTCACGTCTTGTTTCGTCTCGAGGGCGTGTTCGAGGTCGAACGGATGCTTCGTGACGGCGTCTGTCAAACAGTGACGACTCTCGCCTACTGAAGACAAGAGGCCTGCCCCGTAGATAAGCGGGTTGTCAACGTCACCGATCAATCCGAACTCGACCGTCCACCAAAAGATGCGCGCGACTTGTTGCGCTTCAGAGAATCCGGTCACTTGCGCTTTCGCCGCATGGACCGCCGCCTCTGCCGCTGCAATCTCTTCATCCGTCGAGTTGGCGTTCTCTTTCACGACAGTCAACCGTTTCAAAGCCGCGAACGAGGCATGCTCTTCCCGGTTCATGAACGCCTTGGCACCAAGTTGACCGAACCGTTTAACGATATTTGAAAAATCGGGGTCCATCAGCATCGGGGCATGGCCAGCCGCTTCATGAATGATGTCCGGCGCCGGGCTGTATAAGATGTTTTCGACTTTTCGGATATCGGTCGCGACCGGAAGCATCCCGTTCCCTTGGAAGTCGAAGAAGGCGACACCAGGGATGAGTCCATCGACGGCGACCGTCGACCATCCGGCCGAACGCATCTCTTCGGTCATCGCCTCGACGTTTGGCAACCGTTCCGGCCCCATCCCGGTCTTCTTCAATCCCTCGATGTAAAACGGGTGGGCTTTCCCTTCGAGCGTATGCAAGTTGAGCCGTAAGACGAACCGCCAAACAGCGTGATCGGTCGGCGTGTACTCGTCGTAGAATTGTGGAGAGATATGTGGCGCCAAGTGGCGTGGGATCAGTTGTGTCAACATGTTGGTTCCTCCTTTTGTATATGAAACGTCAAAAAGTCCCTATCGAATCACTCGATAGGGACGACGGTTGCCGCGGTACCACCCTGATTACTAGACAGACGTCTAGTCACTTCATTCCGGTAACGGGGGACCGCTCAATCGTTGAGAGCTCGCAAACTGTAATTCGATTCATCTTTTGGGCGTGTTCGCAGCACCACACGCTCTCTGGGCCAGGGAAGATGTCTCTACTTCGGTTTGGTCATCACTTTTACTGTTATACAGTTATGCTTTTATGCACATTCGCTTTTAAGCACTAAAGCATCTTGTTGGTAGTAACGATACCAGACCTTTTTTCTGACGTCAACCAAAAAAACAGTCCGCATGCGCGAACTGTCATAAACACCAATCGATTTCTTCGACGCCCCATTCACTGAGCTTCGCATTCACTTGCGAGAATGGCTTTGAACCAAAGAAGCCGCGGTGAGCCGAGAGCGGGCTCGGATGGACCGATGTCAAAATTAAGTGCTGCTCACCGATGAGCGTCTGTTTTTTCTTGGCATCGTTACCCCAAAGAATAAAAACGATTGGTTGCTCTCGATTGCCAAGCTCTCGGATAATCGTGTCGGTGAACGTTTCCCATCCTTGACCCCGGTGTGAACCGGCTTTGCCCGCCTCGACGGTGAGCGCCGTATTGAGGAGCAATACGCCCTGGCGCGCCCACTTCTCAAGGTTCCCACTCTTCGGTGGTGTACAACCGATGTCATCGGCCAGCTCTTGGAAGATGTTTCGAAGCGATGGTGGGAAACGAACGCCGTCCTGTACCGAAAAGCTGAGGCCGTGCGCCTGATTCGGGCCATGATACGGATCTTGTCCGAGAATGACGCACTTGACGTCCTTGAACTTCGTGTAGACGAACGCGTTCCAAATGTCTTGGCGCGCCGGATAGACCGTCGTCGTGTTATACGCCTCGTCGACGAACGTCTTCAACGCTTGAAAATATGGCTCCTCCATCTCGGATTCAATCAAATGTGACCAGTCCCCGAGCAGGCGGTCTGATAATTGTTCTCCCATAGGTGTCCTCCCCTTTCCGTTCTATCATACCCAAATGTAGCGCAAGCAAAAAGGCGAGCCCGCATTGAACTGCTCCCCGTCAAGTAGACAGGGTAAATAATGAAAACCAGCCTAAGCGGCTTGAGACCTGTATTCGACAGGGCTCAAGCCGT
>NZ_JACSMC010000024.1:0-41532 GCF_018618435.1 Exiguobacterium sp. s150
TGTCTCAGGAGGGGTGATGGCACACCCTCATCTGAAGGCTTGAGCAAAACAGAAATGGACTGCGCTCGCACAAGCACTTCAGAATCCCAAGGTTTCAATCGTGGGAGTGTCAAAAAGCGCTTGTATGGCATGTATCCTCTTTGGATGGTGTGGGTCACAGCGGCGGTGATTTTCAGTCGTTTGGGCGTCCCAATCATCGGATGGATGGTTTACGGTGTCTGTTCGGCGATGTTAGGGTGGCATCATTACACGACACGTCGACAGCTCGAGCACGTTGACCCAAATCAGCCGACACGAAACGACATCTCACGGTTCTACCGCTCGTACGAGAGGAGTACATATGGTAACGAAAGAAACACGAATTAAACAGTTGTTGGAGCAAGACGACGTCCATTGGCGCTGGCGCTGGGGCGTTTGGTTTGTCGGGATCGTCGTGACGATTATTGTGAGTGGCGCTTCCCCGAGATGGGTGCCATTCAGTACGCTCGTCCTCTTTTTCCCGTACCTCTGCTTGGAGTGGCGGAAGACGAAACTGTTACTGACGTTCAATGAGGATCGACGATACAGTCGGCTCATCTATTTCGAGTTTGCCTCCCTCTGGCTTCAGTTTGTTGTGTATCTCGGCCTTGTGATTGGCTATCTCGCGGAAAGCCTGTCGCTGCCATGGCTGCTTGGTATCATCGGTGGGGTCTCGACGTTGACGTTCGGGGTCTCGCGTTTCTTGCAGCGACGCATCCGTCAGATTGACCCGGCACACGTCACGAATAAGCAACTGTCGGTCGCGAAAGAAGAGCGATTGGAAGCATATCGCGCAGGTCTATGATTCGTCATGGCCTTTTTTTTCATGGTTCAGGACATCTGTCCTTTATCGAAGCTGTCCATTATTGTTAACTAAAGAAAAAAAGGAGGAGATGGAGATGCGCGGTGTCTTGTTCGCCATCAGCGGTGGATTCTTTTTGACCTTACAAAGTGTGGCCAATGCCAATATCAGTTCTGCAATCGGCACGTGGCAGGCGGCGACGCTCACCCAGCTGACCGGTTTTATCGTGGCGCTCCTCATCATGCTCCTCGTCCGCGACCGGACTTATCGCGAGATGCGACATGTGAAGCCACTCTATCTGTCAGGCGGAGCCTTCGCGGCGCTCATCTTGTTCAGCAACATGACGGCCGTGCATACGCTCGGCGTCACGCTCACGATTTCGTTGTTTTTAATCGCCCAGCTTGCCCTCGCCCTCGTCATTGACGGACGAGGCTGGTTCGGGATGGTGCGGCGTCGCTTGAACGTCACGCAACTTGTCGGTGTGGCGATGATGGTTGCCGGGGTGGTGTTGTTGAAATGGTAGGGAACGAGCAAGTGGAACGCTACATGAGCCAAGTCGGGCTCGACGAGGTGTTGCCGCGTGCGGCGTGGCCGGATTTGGCGCTCGTCCGTTACGCACCGGGGGCGACGATTTGTACGCAAGGTGACGCAGCCCATGCACTCCGCTTTCTCGTCAACGGGAAGATTCGCGTCTCTCACACGTCGGCTGCGGGGAAGCGGCTCGTCTTGTCGTTCAAGCAACCGCTCGACTTGATTGGGGACATCGAATATGTGCAGCGGACTCCTTATTTGAACACGGTCGAGGCGGTGACGACCGTCGAGATGCTCGTCATTTCGTTCGAGGCGCTGGCGCGTCACGCGACTGAAGACGTCATTTGGCTCAACTACTTATTAGCGGAGATCACCCGCAAGTTCGAGCGAAAGTCGCAATCGATGAGCTTCAACTTGTTTTATCCGGTCGACGTCCGGCTCGCGAGTTATTTGTTGTCGATGACGCCCGAGACGACGACACTTGGCTCGACGGTCGATGAGTTGACCGACATCGCCGATTTGATTGGGACGAGCTATCGGCACGTCAATCGGACACTCAAACGCTTCGTCGAGGACGGGTTAATTGAACGGGACAGACGGTCGATCACGGTCGTCGATCGGAATCGTCTAATTGATATGGCGGGAGAGAGTATTTATGAGTGAGGAGGGAAACGTATGGCCATCGGGATGATGCTTGCCGTGTTCGGCGGGATGCTCGTCTGTATCCAAAATACGTTCAATGCGAACGTGAAGCGACGTGTCGGGGCTTGGGCCACGACGACGCTCGTTCTCGGGCTTGGCTTTCTCGCCTCGCTCGTGGCGGGACTAATCAGTGACGGGACGGCCTTGTTTGCCGTCACCGGAATGGAGACGTGGTATTGGTTCAGTGGCATCATCGGGGTCGGTGTCGTCATGAGCGTGACACAAAGCGTCGAGCGGCTCGGCCCGAGTTACGCCATCTCCATCGTCATGGTGTCACAAATCCTGTTCGCGCTCCTCTGGGACACACTCGGCTTGTTCGGGCTCGAGGCGATTCCGTTCACGTGGAAGACGGTCGTCGGCATCGTCTTGATTGTCGGCGGAGTATTGCTGTTTCAATTGAGCGGGAAAGAAAAAGTATTGAACGAGCGTGTCCGACGCGTCGGATGACGTTAAAATGACTTACCGCAACTATGACAAGTCTGCCCGTGTTCCTGCCTTCTGACGGAGGTTTGGCAATGCGGGCATGTTGTCGTTTGCGACTCTCTCGGATAAAACGTCGAACGATGCTCGAAAGGGGAGCGGTGATGCGGTTTCCAGCTGAAGAGGATGAACACGACGGCACCGAGTAAAGCGATTAAGATGAGGATATCCATATGAAAGCCTCCTAATTATTGGTATGCTATTCTTATGTACGCAACTCGCAAGCATTTGGTTTCAGGGGGAATGAAAAAATGACACGTGAAGAACGAGTCGAACAATTATACGTACGAAACCGAACGGGAATCGTGATGTTAATCGGCACATTCTTAATCGGACTCGCAGGCGGATTATGGCTTTTCACGGGAGGCGCATATGAACAGATCGCCGCATTCGTCTTCTTTTTCGTCGTCGCGTTGCCGCTCGGTTTCGTGGCTTGGCGGAAGACACGGACGCTATTGACGTTCAATGAGGATCAACGCTATCGGCGCTGGATTCGCTTTAAAGGGCTTTTGAATTTCGTCTTACTGTTTGGCATGATGGGGATGATGTCGCTCTTTGCATCAGGGTTCGTCCCGTTATCGTTGTTCACAGGGACTATAGTGAGCTTGGCGATCGGCTATTTGTTTATCGAGATGGTGGTGGACCGGCGCCTGCTTCAAATCGATGACGAGCACGTCGTCGACAGTTTGCTCGGATTGACGAAACGGGAGCGGATGAAACGGCATTGGGAAGAAGAATGAGAGTCTCACACCAAGCTCGCATGGAGAAGATGACGAGGCTAGAGAACGTTGCAATTTGTTCAGGCCTGCTTATCTTCATTCTTGTCTTAATCACAGGGTATCTTTTATATGCGGTCGGGATGTGGACGAGCGTTCTGTTGTTCACAATCTTTTTAATGATTCATGCAGGACTGTTGTTCTGGGGTTGGGCACGGATGAGACTGTTGTTTCGTTTCAATTCGAATAAAACGTATCGACGTTATGTTCAAATCGAAGGAGTAGGAGTGCTGCTAACAGTCGTTGCACTCTCTCTATTTGTTTGGGGCGGTGTCATGCAAGTAAATCAGAACATCGCCTATTCTTGGCTCGGTACGTTGATTATTTTGCCATTCGTATATATGTCAGCGTGGGTGGACCGTCGTTTAAAAGAAGTCGACTCAGAGCATGTCACATATCAAGAACTACGGAAGCAGAGAAGACTAATGAAAGTAGGGAAACGATGAATATATGGAGACAAGACCCGGACGACCCGAATCGGTTACCCGAGTTAACAGAAGATGTATTGAAAGAAGTCGAGGCGCGCCTTGGGGTGAAACTCCCAGATGATTATCTTGAAGCGATTCGCATCCAAAACGGTGGTGGAGTCGAGCCACGTGACTTGCCGATTGTGTGGAACGGACAAGACGACATCGCCCTCGTCGATTCGATTGCCGGCGTCGGTCTGTCGGACGGCTTGATCCAATCGAAGGCGCTATTGACCGAGTGGGGCGTCGAGGATGAGCGATTGATCGCCTTCGCGGGCGATGGACACTTCTTCCTCGCGTTCGACTATCGCGAGAGTGCGACGCCAAAGATTGCGTATATCGACACGGACACGGAAAAGATTGACGTCTTGTTCGACTCGTTCCGCCAATTCACGGAAGCGCTCACGACGGTCGAGTTCGAGCCGTTCACGGGACTCGCCGACGGAGAGGCGTTTATCGATTATGCGCGACGACAACTGTACAGCACCGATAAGAGTGAGAAAGCGAAGGGGGCGAACACGTGGGCGAACGGAGTCGACATGCTTGGTGCAGACGAGCTCGTCACGGAACTGCTGACATGGATGAATGATGAGACGCTCCGGGTCACGGCAATCTGTACGATGCAACATTTGATTCTCATGCGGAAGATTGAAGATGACGCGTCGATCGACGCCTTCTTGGAGGCACTTCGACAGAACGACGACCCGTTCAGTAAACAAAGTTACGAGGAAACGAAGTACATCGTCGAGAATGATATTCCGTTTGAGTGAAACCTTTCGCACGACTGATTCGTAAAAGAAGGAAATGAGATTTAGCTAGGAGGATTGGATGATTGACCACACGGTAAGACTAGAACGCATGATTGAGAACGACCGCAAACGACAAAAACAAACGCTGTATCCGACATTCGGATTCATCGCGCTGTTCATCATCTATTTTATGACGACGGATGTTCTTTTATTGTTGCCTATCATCTTAGTCGGACAGTTTCCGATACTCTATAAGAGTTGGCATCGGATGAAATTGCTCCTCACGTTCAATGACGATACCCGCTATCAAGAAAAGGTACGTTCCGAGTTTGGATTGGCCGTCGGGAACCTTGTCTTCCTCTTGTTGTTGATCACGAGCTCGATCCTCGGGTGGATCACGTTACTCACGTTCATCATCGTCGTGTTAGTCGGCTTGATCACGTTCATCGTGCTCGGCTATCGCATCGACCGCGAGTTGAAAACGATTGACCCAGATCATGTAACCGGGACAGAGCTCAGCAAGGCGCAACTCGAGCGTCAAAAACGAAAGACATCATGATGGGGGGAAATCAATATGGTTGAAAAAGAACAACGCATCAAACAAATGGTCGAGAACGACCGCAACGTGAACAAAACGGCGCTCTTGCTCACGTTCATGATTTTAGGGATCGCCTTTTTCTTTATCTTCACGCAAGAAATCTCGCTCGCGACGTTCGCCGTCATCATCATGGCGACCCAGTTGCCGAGCCTATATCGAGCGTGGCACCGGATGAAACTGCTCAAGACGTTCAATGACGAGGCGCGCTATCAAAAATACGTCCGTCTCGAATTTGGGATCGTGCTCGCGAACGTCATCCTGCTCGGTCTGTTTATTGCCATCGCCTGGTCGATCGAAGGGTCGCTCGTCGTGTTTGCGGTCATGTTGCTCGCCCTGTTCATCCCGTTCATTGTTTTGTCGGTGTGGGTGAACCGGAAGCTCGAACTGATCGATCCGAACCATGTGAACAATCACGAGCTCCGGATGGCACATCGGGAAGCAACGAAAAATCGGCTTAACTGACAAGGAGGAAGATGGATGAACCGGACACTGCTCGCTTGCTTATTCGCTCCGCTCCTCCTGCTCGCCGCATGTGGCGAACAAGGACGAGAGCTCGTCGTCGGCACGTACAAAAATGAAGAGACGGTCGTCTTCTCAGAGACGTCGGTTCAAGACGAAGCCGACATTAACCGCTTCATCGAGATTGTGGAAGCGAGTCCTGCGATTGAGGTTGAGATGGAAGGGTTACCCGACTACGTCGTGACGATCAACAACCCGGCGGAGTCGACGATGGAATTGATGGTGAACATTTGGGAGGACGAAGCGGGAACGATGCAGTTCACGAGAGGGCTCGCTGGAGAAGACGTGTTTGAGATGAATCCAACCGATGCCGAAGAAGTCCGTGATCTCCTTCAGTTAGAAGAATGAGTAAGACGAAAGTAGATGCGAAGCGATGCAATTAACAGATAGTATGTGGCAACTGATCAATTTCGTCCTACCGTTTTGTGCGGCATGGATTGGCTTCATGGTCGTCTACCGTTGGATGGAAAAATAGAACCCAGCCTCTGATTCGTCAGAGGCTGGGTTTCTTATGAAAACATACCAATCAAACAGCCGCAGATGACCATGCCGGCAGTATAAAACTTGAAGCGATGCCGTTCCCAAAATGATTCGGTCATCGTGTCATCACACCGTCGCGCTTCGCGATCTTATCGCTCACTTGTTGGCCGCTGAGCGTGACCATCGGCATCCCGCTGCCCGGATTGACCGTGCCGCCGACGAAGTACAGATTCTCATACAGTTCACTTTTCTTCTTATGCTTGAATCCGCCGTTCTGGTTTTTGTCCGACACGGTCCCGTAAATCGCACCACGGTCTGACCCGTACATGCGCTCGATGTCGTGCGGCGTCCAGACGTTCCGCGTGACGATGTTGTCACGTAGGCCATCCATTCCCATCCGTTCGAGCTTATCGAGCACCCGTTCCTCGAACGCCGCGTAATCGGCCTCGGTGAACGGGTCTTCTTGAATGTACGGGATGTGCGGCAAGATTTTAATGTTCTCATGTCCCGCCGGTGCTTGGGTCGCATCGGTCTTGTTGACGTTCACCAAATAAATCGTCGGGTCGTCCGGCAACTCGTGTCTGTCGAAAATCTTCTCCATCTGCTCTTGTAAGTTTTCTGAGAAGAAGAAGTTGTGGTGTGCGAGTGCCGGGTATTCTTTTTTGACGCCGAGATGGAGCACGAAGCCGGAGCTGGCCGGTTCGTATTTGTCGACGAGTTTGTCGACGAACGCCTCTTCGACATCAACCATCTTTTGATAGAATGGGATGACTTCCATGTTCGAGACGTAGTAATCGGCAGAGCGGAGTCGTCCGTCCTCGAGCTCGATCGCCGAGATGTTCCCGTTGAGCGTATGGGCCCGAACGACGCCTTGTCCGGTGTTTAGCTTGACGCCGATCTCTTCGGCGAGTGTTGTCAAACCTTCGGCGAGCTTATGTGTGCCACCTTCGACGTACCAACACCCTTGCGCGTGCTGCATGTAAATCATCATGTTGAGGACGGCAGGGGCGCTATATGGCGACGACCCGACGTATTTGACGTAATACGACAGCATCGTCCGGAGGTGCGGGTTGCTGATTCGTTTCGAGATGGCGCTGTACATCGTCGACGCCAAATCGAAGCCCATGAGCGTCGCAATCGGACCGATTTGCGTGACCGCCTCGAGCGGCGACTCGAACCCATCCTTTAAGTAACTGCGCTCTGTCGTGTTATAAATGCGCTTAGCGTAGTTTAACAGCTTGCGATACTCGTTGATATCTTTCTTCGAGAGCGACGGGTTCGCGCTCGCCATCACGTCGAGGTCATGATACAGGTCGAGCACTGTGCCGTCCGGGAAGAACGAGCGCCATTCGAGGTCTAACCGCTTGATCGGCACGTAGTCTTCCATCCGTTTGCCGCTCCCGGTGAACAACTTCTCGAAAATTTGCGGCATCGTCAAAATCGACGGACCGAGGTCGAATCCGAACCCGTCTTGCTCGAGCCGGTTCACTTTCCCTCCGATATGGTCGTTCTTTTCATATAAAGCCACGTCATAGCCTTTTTGTTTGAGCGAGATGGCTGCCGAAATCCCGCCTAGCCCGCCCCCGATGACAATCACTGACTTGTTCACGCTCTGCATACACGTACCGCCTCTTTCCGACATGATTTATGAAACGCTTATTGATTCATTTGCCACTATTGCCTCTATTCCCTGCACGCACACTTCTGAACATTCAATTTCAGCACATTGCGCCTTCAAAATACGTTGTCTCATCCTTTGATCGAACGGTTCAACTACAACAATCGTATAAAAATTGGCGATTGTTGTGTCTGAATCGGGAGACTATACTAAAGCTAACTCAACACACTGTCTAGGAAATATAGGATGACGTGAAAAAGGAGTAGGCCCATGGATATCCATATACACGACGTCACGAAATCATTTGGCAAACAGATTGCCATCGACCACGTCGGCTTCACTATCAACTCAGGGGACATTTGTTGCCTGCTCGGTCCGTCCGGTTCGGGGAAGACGACGCTCATCCGGCTGATGATCGGCGCGTTGAAAGCAGACGAGGGGATGATTCAGCTCGGGGAGAAGGTCATGCCGAGCATGGATATGCTCCACAAGATCGGCTTCATGCCGCAAAACGACGGGCTGTACGACGATTTGTCGGGTGAGGCGAACCTCGAGTTTTTCGGGTCCATTTATAAGCTCGGCAAGACGAAGCTCCAAACGCGTATCACAGAAGTGCTCACGCTCGTCGATTTGGCGGATGACCGGAAGAAACTCGTCCGAAATTTCTCGGGCGGGATGAAAAAGCGGCTCTCGCTCGCAATCGCCATCCTGCATCAGCCCGACGTCTTGTTTTTAGATGAGCCGACCGTCGGCATCGACCCAATTTTACGCCGCCAGATTTGGGATCAGTTTCAGACGATTCGGGCGACCGGAACAACGATCATCGTCTCGACTCATGTCATGGATGAAGTGCAAGAATGCGACCGGGCCGCACTCATTTATAACGGACGCTTGATTGCCTATGACACGATCCCGCATCTGTTAGGTCAGACAGACAACGGTCGCGTCGAGGAACTGTTCCTCATCGCCGGACGACAAGGAGGGGCGGGTCATGCGTAACTTGGCGAAACGCGTCATCTTTCAGACGCTGAACGACAAGCGGAGCGTCGCCTTGATTTTGATTGCGCCGCTCCTCATCTTGACGCTCGTCTACTTCTTGCTCGGGGACTCGGATTATGTCCCGGTCGTCGTACTCGATGAGAACGCACAAACGCAACTCGTCGAGGCGTTCGAGGCCGAGACGCTCGATGTCCGGTTGGATACGTTCGACAATCCGTTCGGCTACTTGGAAGACAATCCAGACGTCGATGCGGTGTTCGAAGCGACGCAGGCAGGGACGACGATCACACTCCGGGAACCGTCGACGAAGTCCTCGAAGGCGGTAAGAGAGATGCAAACGGCGCTGTCGACGTTGAATCCGGCGGCTGATATCGAGATGAATTATGTATACGGGGAAGAAGGGCAATCGACGTTCGATTCGTTCGGTTACGTGTTCTTGTCGCTGTTCTCGTTCTTCTTCGTCTTTATCTTATCGGCGATGGCGCTCGTGAAAGAACGGAGCGGCGGCACGCTCGAGCGTCTCCTCATGACGCCGTTCAAACGGGGACAGGTCATTTTGGGCTACACGATCGGCTACGGCGTGTTCGCCGTCGTGCAGTCGGTCATCATCGTGCTCTATACGATTTACGTGCTCGGCCTGACCTCGGTCGGCAATATGGCGTGGGTCATGTTGGCGATGCTGCTCATGGCGGGGACAGCTGTCTTGTTCGGGGCGACGATTTCAGTGTTCGCCCGCTCTGAACTTCAAGTCGTCCAGATGATTCCGTTCACAATCATCCCACAAGTGTTCTTCTCCGGACTCATCCCGCTCGATCTCATCCCGTATGGTCTCGGCAATTTGAGTTACGTCATGCCGATTTTTTACGGGGCGACCGCCATCAAAGAAGTGATGGTGTACGGGAGCGGCTTGTCCGGAATCTGGCCATATTTACTTGGACTCGTCATCTATGCGGGCGTGCTCTACTCGCTCAACATGCGTGCACTCGGGAAGTATCGAGGGCATTAAAAACAGAATTCGAACGCTATGCTCAAACCCCGTTCAGACGTCCCATTAAAATCGTATCGTAGTAGAGAACGTCACGAAGTCGCTTGTCGTGTCGCAATCTACCTTCGACTTCGAAGCCGTAACGCTCATAGAGAGCGACGGCTTTTTCGTTCGTTGAGAGGACGCTCAAGCTAATTTTATAGATATGGTTCGCATCAGCCCAATAGATAGAAGCGCGCAACAGTGCCGAACCGAGACCGAGTCCCCAATAAGCTTGTAGAACCCCGACGCCGAACTCGACGACATGAGCTTTCCGTTTCAATGAGGTGCCTTCACAGCGGGCAAATCCGACGACTTGGTGATCAACTTCAGCGACAAGAAAAACATGATTATCCGTATCGCAATCTATATGAATCAATCGTTCGAACACATGCACATCTAAATACGATTCGCCTGGTTCACGGTCTAAATATTCAGTTTCGCCGTCAATCTGGAGACGGACCGATTCAAGTTGCTTCGCGTCGGCAGTCTTGGCAAGGCGAATGGTACATTGTCGACCATTGCAGATGTAGGTGTGTGGTTGCATCTAAACAAAATCTCCTTTATGTTCATCGATTGTGCTAAAAAAGCATCTGAGCAGATGCCCGGATGCTTAACGTTTGAGAAGTAGAGCGACGCCCGCCACGAGAAGCGCGAGTCCGCTAAACAATCGTACTTGATTGCAAGTCACTATCTTTCACCCCTATATGTCCTGTCATTTTTTGGCGACGCGAAGCTGTGTCCGTTCCATCTCCCGATAGATGGATAAGATTTCGGTGCCGTAGTTGCCTTTTGGCTGCATCGCCCATTTACGATGGAGCGCCGGCCACGTCGTCGCCGATCCTCGTTTCACATAATGGAAGCGTGGGTCGACACGTGTCATGTTCAAGTCGTCCTTGGAGGCGTACGCCTTCAGATGTTGAATTTGGGCCGTCACCCCTTGGTGTGGAGACCGGAAGAAATGGCCTTTCACCCCTTTGCCGACCGTGCCGATGCCTGAGTAGTTATGTTGTCTCGGCAGAACATCGCCCTTATAGCTGAAGTAGCCAGTCTCTTTCAACGCCTGTGCGAACGCGACATCACCGCGGACACCTTCTTTCGCCCCGATGATGATGAATAGCTTCGCCAGCTCCTCGACCGTCACCCCTTCGAGTCGAACGTTATGCGGATTCTTTCGTTTCACGAAATCGGCCATCTGTTGAGGTGTCACAGTGGAAGAACCCATGATTGCACGATTCTCTTTCTTTGATGAGGCTTCTGCTGATGAGAGTGGTACGAAAGACGAGAGTAACAGTAACGCGACGGTCAAACACGTGACGAGCCAGTTTTTCATCATCCATTCCTCCTAAACGATTGAACAAACTATGAAAATAATACCATATATTCACCTTCGAAATTATTTCAATTTGATTAAGAGGGAAAATAACCCAAATTTGAGTTTTTGATTTCAAGACGATTTTCGTTGTTTGTCTGGTGTATTTCTTCCTACTCAGTTATTTTTGAAAAGAAAGAATGACGTAAATAAAGGGAAGAGGCGATGCTCAAGTGACATCAAAGCAAAACATCTAAAACGAAACAAGGAGGATTTAGTTTTATGTTTAAAGCGTACCAGTTCCACATTCAACTGCTTGACAGCCCGACGCCGGTCTGGCGCCGCTTCATTATCCCGGCCGAGACGAACTTCAAACGGCTCCATGACGCGATTCAAATCGTGATGTGGTGGGACGACGCACACTTGGCGAAATTTGAAGATGATTTACGGAAGCCGACGTTCCGATTCGTCTTATTTTCAGAAGAAGTGCTAGATCATAAAGCGCAGCTCGCTTTTTATAAATCGAAATCGGAATTAAGCGAATTTGAAAAAGGAATCTATGAGCTTTACAAGCACGTCTCCGTTCGAGATATGAAAAACGTGAAGTTGCCGACCGTCATCGAGTCGCATCCGACCCTTTACTACACGTATGACTACGGGGATGATTGGAGACATGAACTGACGCTCGAGAAAGTCATCGACGACTATCCACTCCCGTATCCGACGGTGACGGAATGGGAAGGAGAGACGCCGTTCGAAGACGTCGGCGGAATGGAAGGAAATCAGATGATTCACGACATCTTAAAAAATCCGAACCATCCACAATATGAAGAGTATGTAGCAGCATCCAAAGACGTGAAACCTTATCAATTGGATAAAATCAATTTCATGTTGCAAGAGTTTGTGACAGTGAAGCGAGTGAAATGAAAAGCGGCGAATGTCGCTTTTTTTATTTGAACCCTAAAAGAAAATTTAACCACCAAAAGTAAAATAGTGTAATAAAATAAAGGTATAAACACCTGTTTAGTGGAATGTTTTTAGGGCTTAGGGAGGAAGAGAATCGTGGAATACATTGCTCATGTACGCGCTGGAGATGGAGAAATTCAATCCGTTCACCGGCATTTATTGGATACGAAATTTTTAGCTGAGAGATGGGGAGAATCTCTTGGCATCTCGAAAGTTTGTGGTCTTGCAGCCTTGCTACACGATATGGGCAAGTACAGTGATGCGTTCCAACATTACATCCGTCGAGCCGTGTCTGGAGAAAAGGTTAGACGAGGCGAAGTGGATCATGCTACAGCAGGCGGGCGTCTATTGTTCGAGACATTAAAAAGAAAAATGCCGGACCAGTTATTGGGAGAAATCGTGAGCAACGCGATCATATCACATCATGGAAATCTCCATAATTACATTCAAGGTGAGGACTCACCCTTTCTACAACGAGTTGAATTAAAAGTATTGAATGAATACGAGGTATGTAAAAAGCGATTCTTTGATGAAGTGATATCAGAACCAGACTTCATAAATTATGTGGAGGCAGCTTCTCAACAATTGATGAGTTATTTGGAGCGAATCGGACAGACGCTAGTAAACTCCACTTTTCTTACAAAGTTAGTCTTCAGCATTTTGATCGATTCAGATCGAACGAATACAAGACAGTTTGAAGAAAAGGGAGTCGACTCCAGTTTAGCTGTTGATCTACAGATGTTAAAAGAAAACCTAGAGCAACATTTGTCCTCTTTGAAAAGCGATTGTTCAACTATTTCCCCGATAAACGTTCTTCGGCAGCAAATGTCTGAGCAGTGCATGAAGTACGCTGAACGACCGAGCGGGGTTTATACACTTTCGATTCCGACAGGTGGGGGCAAAACGCTGGCAAGCCTACGCTATGCTTTACACCACGCTTCTCATCATCAGAAAAAAAGAATTATTTATGTTGTACCTTTTACGACAATTATTGAGCAAAATGCTCAAGTGGCGAGAGCAGTATTAAACACTGAAGAAATCGTCGAACACCACTCTAATGTCATTCGATTAGATGATGCCTCGGAAGATGAAATGAGTTTACAGGCGAAATTGAATTTAGCAAAAGACAATTGGGACGCCCCCATTATCTTTACGACAATGGTTCAATATTTGAATACGTTCTATGCGAAGGGCAATCGTAATACACGTCGTCTTCATCATTTAAGTGAAGCGGTCGTCATTTTTGATGAAGTGCAAAAAGTTCCTACCAAATGCGTATCGCTATTCAATGAATCGTTGAATTTCTTAAAAGACGGACTAAGTTCAAGTGTGATTCTATGTACGGCTACGCAACCCGCACTAGATTTTGTTAAACATCGGTTAACGAGTGATGGAGAAATGATTCAAGAGTTACCGACCGTCATTGAAGCGTTTAAACGGACTAATATTGAAGTTGTCTCCGAAGACTTTAATACGGAACGACTTGATTTATTCGTGCAAAATCAGAGCGTTACCAATCAAAGCGTTCTAATCATTTTAAACACAAAAACAGTCGTCCGTAGGCTATACGAATCATTGAAATCATCGTTTTCCGAAGATGAAGTTTATCACTTAAGTACATCGATGTGCGCTGCTCATCGAAAGTGCATATTAGAAAAAATCAATGGACGACTTGATGCCGGTAAGAGAGTGATTTGTGTAAGCACCCAACTGATAGAAGCGGGAGTCGATGTGAGTTTCCAATGTGTCATTCGCTCGTTCGCAGGACTCGATTCAATCGCGCAGGCAGCCGGACGTTGCAATCGACATGGTGAGGTAGAACGGCGAACGGTTTACTTAATCAATCACGTTGAGGAAAGTGTCTCCAAATTAACGGACATTGCAAAAGGACAGGAGCTTGTTAAACGATTGGTTGTCGATTTGGAGCGAGATTCGAACGCTTATGGTGGAGAGTTGCTATCCCGGCTTGCGATGCAACGATATTTCCAAGAGTTTTATCAACTCCGTGAAGCTGACTTAGACTACCCGATTAATGGACCGACTGCTGAAACGCTCGCGCCTATGCTGTTTAAAGGAGTTGCAAATCAACATCAAGCGAGTGATACTCCACTCCTGTTGGTCGCTCGTCATCGGACGGTTGCTGACAACTTTCATGTAATCGATCAGAAAACGGACGACGTGCTCGTTCCTTATGGAGATAAGGGAGAAGAATTGATTGCACTCTTGAATGGCGACATCAATTGGGAAGATGCGCGGAAATGGTTGACGGAGTCTCAGCAATACACGATCAGCATTTATAGTAATGAACGACAAGCACTTGAGCAAAATGGGGGGATTGTTTCTTTGCTAGATGGTCGTTTGCTCGTGCTTCAACCATCGGCATACGATGAACAGTACGGGCTAAATCTTTCTCAAGATTCGGAGATGCAAAGTTTATTCATGTGATGAAAGGAGAGAATTATGCGAAATTCGATTGAGTTTAAAGTGTATGGAGATTACGCCTTGTTTACGGATCCATTAACTAAACTAGGTGGCGAGAAAATGTCGTATCAAATTCCTACGTATCAGGCCATCAAAGGGATTGTCGAATCAATTTACTGGAAGCCGACGATTGTCATGGTTGTCGATGCGATTCGGATTATAAAGCCGATTAAAATGGAATCGAAGGGGATGCGGCCAATTGAGTATAGTGGTGGGAATTCTCTAGCGCACTACACATATTTGCGGGACGTGTGCTATCACGTTCGAGCGCATTTCGAATTCAATCCACACCGTCCTGATTTAGCGTTTGATCGAAATGAAGGAAAGCATTATGCCATTCTGAAACGTTCGCTGGAAGCGGGTGGTCGAAGAGATATTTTCCTAGGGGCAAGAGAATGCCAAGCGTATGTAGAGCCCATTGAATTTGATGAAGGGGAAGGTTTTTACGATGGAGTAGATCTTCATTTCGGAACGATGGTTCACGGTTTCAATTATGCCGACGAGACAGGGGTTAATGAACTTGCTGTTCGTTTGTGGCATCCAGTGATGCAAAATGGTGTGATCGCGTTCACAAGACCAGAAGACTGTTCGCTTGTCCAACCCATCAAAAAGATGCATGCCAAACTATTTACAGAAAGTTCGATTGAGTCAGTAGAATCGTTGCATGATCAACTATAGGAGGTGATGGCATGAGCGTTTGGCAACAACTATACGAGACATACAATCAACATCTCGATGAAGTGGGTAAATCAGGAAGTCGTTGGGAAGGGAAGACGTTCACGTTGCTTCCGATTTCTCATACGACACAAACGGCTCATATCACTGTCAATATAACATCTGACGGTGAATTTCACTCATCCGAAGTGATTGAGAAGGGTCATGGGAACACATTGATTCCTAGCACTGAAGATTCATCTAGCAGAGCAGGGAGTGTCATTGCTCCTTATCCGCTACACGACAAGTTACCTTACGTAGCTGGTGACTATGAAGCATTTGGCGGCGTGTATAAAAAAGACAATGCGCATCAAGTGTACATGGATAACCTGAAAAAATGGTCTGAATCCTCTTATGGATTTGATCGGTTGAAGAGTATCTATACGTACTTACAAAAGGGACGACTCATTGAAGATTTAGTGAACGAGAAAGTACTTTTTACAGAGACGGACGGCACGTTGAAATGGACGTGGAAGGATAAAGAAGAAAAGCCACAAATCTACTCCATAGTTACCGGTGGAATGGAAGGAGCGTTTATACGTTTTCATGTTCATTCATCAGAACAACTCTATAAAGAGCCATGGCAAGATTCAGAGTTTTATCAATCTTTTATCGCTTACTACGCTGAACAAGCAGGGGACTCTACATTATGTTTTGTAACGGGGGAACAAAAAGTTGGTTCCACCAAACATGCGAATAAAATCCGTAATGCTGGAGATAAAGCAAAGCTCATCTCGGCGAACGACAGTAGTGGATTCACGTTTCGAGGTCGTTTTGACAAAGCCTCTGAAGCAGCGACGATCAGTTACGAAGTATCGCAAAAAGCACACAATGCACTTAAGTGGCTTATTCAAAGACAAGGGAAACTGATTGACCGACGTGTCTTTCTCGTTTGGGGGAGTCAAGTGACCAAGATGCCGAGTGCGGTGGATTCGACTTTTTCGCTTGCTGCGTTATTTAACGATGTGGAGGAGAAAGAAGTATTCGATACGAACCGAGAAGGTGCACGAGCATTTTCTGACGCACTCATCGGTTATAAAAGAAAATTGCCTCTACAAACAGTGAATATTTTAATACTCGATGCGGCAACGACAGGACGCTTGGCAATTTTGTACTATCGCTCATTTGATCAAGAACAATACTTTAGTCGACTCGAATCCTGGCACACCGAACATCCATGGGAATACGTTTACTTTGATCGTGAGAAAAAACGTCGAACTTTCATCGGTGCGCCATCTTTGCACGATATTGCAACAGCGTCCTATGGCCCGCGAGCTAATGAAAAACTGATAAAAGCTGCTGTAGAAAGACTGATTCCGTGTGTAGTGGACGGGCGTATCGTACCAGATGATATTCGTCGTAGTTTAATTCAACGAGCATCGAATCCGGTAGGTCTAGAAGCTTGGGAGTGGGAGAAAACGTTACAAATCGCCTGTGGAATGATTAACAAGAAAGAAGGGATGAATGTGGCATTAGATTCAAATTTCAAAGATCGAGATTATTTGTTCGGACGATTATTAGCGCTTGCTGACTATTTGGAGCGGAAAGCGCTAGGGAAAGAAAATCGTTCAACCAACGCGATTCGTTACATGAACGCATTTTCTCAAAATCCTGCACGGACATGGATGACGATTCAAAGTGCACTTCAACCATATCAAGCGAAACTTGGTGGGAAAGTGACTTACATTAACAAATTGATTGACGAGGTAGGATCACAACTTGATCCGAGTGATTTTACGAACAAACCGTTATCTGGTAAGTACCTTTTAGGTTTTTATAGTCAGCGACATGAATTGTACCAAAAACGTGAAGAAACAAATTCATCTAACGAGGAGAGTGTTGAAGCATGAACGTGCTAGATCACAAAATCGATTTTACCGTCATTCTGTCTGTTTCTAAAGCAAACCCTAACGGGGATCCGCTCAACGGTAACCGTCCTCGTCAAAACTATGATGGGTACGGCGAGATTTCAGATGTCGCCATTAAACGTAAGATTCGGAACCGTCTCCAAGATATGGGCGAGTCGATTTTTGTACAATCGAATGATCGTCGTTCAGATAGTTATGAGAGTCTGCGGGATCGCGCTGAAGGAAATGAAGAATTAAAGAAGTTGATGAAGGGCAAAGGGATGGGAGAGCAATTTGCACAAGAAGCGTGTGCAGCATGGATGGACGTCCGTTCGTTTGGTCAGGTGTTTGCTTTCAAAGGGGAGAAATCTGGAGTGTCCATTGGTGTGCGTGGCCCTGTCTCCATACACACGGCAACGAGTGTGGCCCCGATCGATATTACGAGTATGCAGATTACGAAAAGTGTGAACTCTGAGAGCGGCAAAGAACGTGGCTCTGACACGATGGGAATGAAACATCGCGTCGATCATGGAGTCTATGTATTGAACGGAAGTATCAATACGCAACTTGCCGAAAAGACAAATTTTACGAAAGAGGATGCTGAGAAACTAAAACAGGTTTTAGTGTCACTGTTTGAGAATGATGCTTCTTCGGCTCGCCCAGAAGGAAGTATGGAAGTGCATAAAGTATATTGGTGGGAACATAGTTCGAAATTAGGACAATATTCATCTGCGAAAGTACATCGGTCCATCTCAATAAAACCAACGACAGAAGAACCAAAAGATTTTTCGGATTATGAAATTCATGTTGCTACACTTGATGGTTTAGAGCCTGAAATTTTGGATGGATTATAAACAAGACGATTCCTATTTGTTGTTGTCGGGCATTCAACATTTTCAGTTTTGTCCGAGACAGTGGGCACTCATCCACATCGAACAACAATGGGAAGAAAACACTCGAACTGTTGAAGGACAGTATTTGCATAAAAAAGCGGATGATTCGCATGTGCGCGAAAAAAGGAAAGATCGACTAATTGTACGTGGGATGGCAATCAAGTCAGAAGCGTTGAACATCAGTGGACAATGTGACGTCGTTGAATTCGTCGAGGATTCGGCTGGGGTTTCTTTATATGGGAACCCTGGTCTGTATCGTCCGGTTCCAATCGAGTATAAGCGAGGGAAGCCGAAAGTCGGTAAAGAAGATGAGCTTCAGTTAGCTGCGCAAGCGATTTGTCTTGAGGAAATGTTCTTATGTCGAATTACTGAGGGGTATCTGTATTACAACGAAACGAAGCATCGTCACCTTGTACTATTGTCAGATTCATTAAAACAAGAAGTAAAAGCAATCGTGACAAAAATGAACAACTATTATCATCACCGACACACGCCGAAAGTAAAAACCGGATCACATTGTAAAAGTTGTTCGCTTCAAAACATCTGCTTGCCAGAATTGATGGTTCGAGAAAGTGTCAGTGAGTATATGGAGAGGAGGCTTCGGGATTGAAAAAGATGCTAAATACGCTATTTGTAAATCAATCGGATGCATACCTTGCGCTTGATGGCGGGAACGTAGTAGTAAAGATAGATGACAAAGTTATAGGCCGAGTGCCTCTCCATAACCTTGAGGGAATCGTTACGTTTGGGTATACCGGTGCGAGTCCTGCATTGATGGGATATTGCGCCGAGAACGGTGTACCTTTGACGTTTATGACAAGGAACGGTCGATTTTTAGCGCGCGTTATTGGTGAAAGCAAAGGCAATGTTGTATTACGCAAAACGCAGTATCGACAGTCTGACTGTGAAATCCAATCGGCAAACCTTGCCCGCAATTTTATTCTGGGAAAAGTGTACAACCAAAAGTGGATGCTTGAACGAACGACTCGAGATTATCCAATGCGAATTGACGTTACGCGTTTCAAAGAGACGTCACAATATTTCTCTAAAAAGTTAATCGAAATTCGAGAATGCGAAGATTTGGAGAGGTTGCGAGGACTTGAAGGAAAAGTGGCGGTTCGCTACAACCAATTGTTTGACGAAATGATTCTTCAGCAAAAAGACGATTTCGTATTTAAAGGACGTTCGAGAAGACCGCCTCTTGATCGCGTGAATGCAATGTTGTCATTCGCTTATAGCTTGTTAGCAAGAGATACTGGCGCAGCGCTCGAGGCAGTCGGACTCGATGCGTACGTAGGATTTTTGCATCGGGAACGTCCGGGACGGATTTCGCTGGCGCTTGATTTGATGGAAGAGCTTCGCGGGATTTATGCGGATCGATTTGTACTTTCGCTAATCAATATGAAAGTCATTCAAGCAAAGCATTTTATTCAAAAGGAGAACGGGGCTGTACTCATGACGGAAGAAGGGCGTAAAGTTTTTCTCTCTTCCTGGCAGAAGAAAAAACAGGAGATGATTCAGCATCCTTACTTAAAAGAAAAAATGATGTGGGGACTCGTACCTTACGCACAAGCGTTACTTTTGGCAAGGCATTTGCGTGGTGACTTAGAAGAATATCCAACTTTCCTATACAAGTGAGGGATGTATGTGCTCGTTTTAGTGACGTATGATGTGAATACTATTTCACCTGGAGGCACGAAGCGGCTTAGACAAGTTGCGAAAGTTTGTCAGCAATACGGTCAGCGCGTACAGAACAGTGTGTTTGAATGCATCGTAGATCAAACTGAATTTACAGCGTTGAAACTGAAATTAAAGGATATTGTTGATGCGGATAAAGACAGTCTCCGATTTTATCGCTTGGGCAATCAACATGCCACAAAAGTGGAGCATTATGGAGCAAAAGAATCTTTAGATTTGGAAGGACCTCTCATTTTTTAAAGGGGAAGTTGTTTTTAGTGAGTGCGAACATGTAGTGCACAGTATTTTCTAGAAAGGTTCGCACCATTTTTTCAGCATATTCCTAGATAAGAGACTAATGATTTTTAAGATTTGTATCCTAAAAAGGATAATATTGTTTCTTGTATTTATTTTTAGTCGGTTTTTTATTTGGAATCGGCTATCGCACCTCACGTAGGTGCGTGGATTGAAATTTTCGATGAACAACAATATTGCATGGGATGGGTTTATCGCACCTCACGTAGGTGCGTGGATTGAAATATCCAGGCGTTCATGTCATAAAGGTCGAGATCTTATCGCACCTCACGTAGGTGCGTGGATTGAAATTCCCACATATTTGACCACCTTCAGCAAGAAGCCGCATCGCACCTCACGTAGGTGCGTGGATTGAAATTTTTTGAAGGTCTTGCAGGTAACGCCGGTACTTATCGCACCTCACGTAGGTGCGTGGATTGAAATTACGACGAGTACGGCGGTCGGGGAATCACTTTCTATCGCACCTCACGTAGGTGCGTGGATTGAAATTCAGCCTCCAGGCGCTTGGTGTAATCGTCCATGCTATCGCACCTCACGTAGGTGCGTGGATTGAAATATGTTGGCTATTACTATAACCCTTTACGTTATCATCGCACCTCACGTAGGTGCGTGGATTGAAATGATTTTGACTATTCGTTCTATTACTCATACAACCATCGCACCTCACGTAGGTGCGTGGATTGAAATCATCAAACAGCTCGCGAAGTCGGGACTGGACGCATATCGCACCTCACGTAGGTGCGTGGATTGAAATAACAAGCGTCGCGTATTTCAATCGACCTGGGAGAAATCGCACCTCACGTAGGTGCGTGGATTGAAATATTTACAAACGGATTGAGCGCGACGATGAGGTCATCATCGCACCTCACGTAGGTGCGTGGATTGAAATGACAGAAAAACAAACGAGTCCCGATGATCTACCTATCGCACCTCACGTAGGTGCGTGGATTGAAATATCTCGATTTGTCATTGAATGATCGTGGCAATTTATCGCACCTCACGTAGGTGCGTGGATTGAAATAATTGCTTGGATGAATTGGGTTATGATTCGGATTTATCGCACCTCACGTAGGTGCGTGGATTGAAATATCCAGTACAGGCCATGAGTCAGTGCGCGACTTTATCGCACCTCACGTAGGTGCGTGGATTGAAATACCTCAGCGTGCGCCTGGTGGATCAACGCCTCCTGATCGCACCTCACGTAGGTGCGTGGATTGAAATCTCCCGGACCACGCTCAACCAATCGAGCGCCGCTGATCGCACCTCACGTAGGTGCGTGGATTGAAATGTTTAGATTGGATGACAAGGGGCAATTCGCTCTTATCGCACCTCACGTAGGTGCGTGGATTGAAATAAAACCAAGAGACGAACGTCCAACTCAAGGTAGACATCGCACCTCACGTAGGTGCGTGGATTGAAATTTCCGGGTGGTTATGTTTATGACCCGACGGAACAATCGCACCTCACGTAGGTGCGTGGATTGAAATTCCACCCCCCTGTTAGTAGGGGGGGCGGAGGACATCGCACCTCACGTAGGTGCGTGGATTGAAATCCTTAGCGCCCGGCATGACCCGCAACTGGAAGGGATCGCACCTCACGTAGGTGCGTGGATTGAAATATCTCGTAACTGTACCTCTGTTCGTACCCAGTTAATCGCACCTCACGTAGGTGCGTGGATTGAAATTTAGACGACCACGCGAAGGACGTCGGGCTCACACATCGCACCTCACGTAGGTGCGTGGATTGAAATTTTGACGACTTTATCCAAATTGACGATATCTTTAATCGCACCTCACGTAGGTGCGTGGATTGAAATAAGTCCAAGCTTGCCCCGAAGCTCCACAAGGACATCGCACCTCACGTAGGTGCGTGGATTGAAATCTCCTGGTGGTACAGGTGACGGTATGACCACTGGATCGCACCTCACGTAGGTGCGTGGATTGAAATATCGTGAGCGAGAGCTCGATGATGTGGGAGACCCATCGCACCTCACGTAGGTGCGTGGATTGAAATACGACAATGGTCCTCTATAAGTTGGTGGACAAATCGCACCTCACGTAGGTGCGTGGATTGAAATATCGGGATCCCGAAGTCACGCTTGGCGTTGCGGAATCGCACCTCACGTAGGTGCGTGGATTGAAATTCATAAGGCACGCCCTACTTGGCGACGATGGATAGATCGCACCTCACGTAGGTGCGTGGATTGAAATAGTTGTTTCGAGCGTTTCATCTTCCACGTTTAGACCATCGCACCTCACGTAGGTGCGTGGATTGAAATGATAAATCCATAGGCAAATCCATATCAATCAGCAATCGCACCTCACGTAGGTGCGTGGATTGAAATCGTTTAGACGACAATACAGCAGTCGCTATCGAATCGCACCTCACGTAGGTGCGTGGATTGAAATTCTTAATTGTTTGACGACCCGTGTATAAACTTGACATCGCACCTCACGTAGGTGCGTGGATTGAAATAGCAACTCCTACGAAGCTGAATATCTCGGTAAAATATCGCACCTCACGTAGGTGCGTGGATTGAAATAGAAAAGAATTGAATGTCGAGTGTGAGCGGGTACATCGCACCTCACGTAGGTGCGTGGATTGAAATTCGATCAGTTCGATTTTGCTATGAAAATCATTTTGGATCGCACCTCACGTAGGTGCTTGGATTGAAATTTCTTGATGTTTGCCATTGTGTCGAATCCTCCTTATCGCACCTCACGTAGGTGCGTGGATTGAAATTCGGAGAACATCGAGGTCATCGCCTTGTCCTGCACATCGCACCTCACGTAGGTGCGTGGATTGAAATTCGCGTAACGTCTGGTAACTCGGAGACTGGATAAGATCGCACCTCACGTAGGTGCGTGGATTGAAATGCCTTCGTCCGTCCAGCTTCGAGCTGTTCCCATCATCGCACCTCACGTAGGTGCGTGGATTGAAATTCGTAGGCGGCCTTGCTTGCCATCGTTTCCGTGATTGCACCTCATGTAGGTGCGTGGATTGAAATTTTGAAATCGAGTTTTTTCACGTCGACGCGCTTATCGCACCTCATGTAGGTGCGTGGATTGAAAAGTCATTATCGGTATCATAAGCATTGACATTTTTAAATGATTTACATCGTTATACAGGAAAATGGACGAACCTCTGAGGAGACTCGTCCATTTTCCTGTACATTAATTTCTTGTCTGTTTAGTTTGCGCGTTTCAGTTCTTTGTTTATATCTTCTTGTTTGAAATCAAGGTTTCGAACATCGACCCGCTTCACGAAGAAGGCGAGGACGAGCGCCAAAATGTTCATGCCGAGGGCGACATAAAACGAGACTTGAATCCCTGAGAGGAGTGCTTGCTGCGTCAACGCGCCCATCGCACTCTCGGTGAGTGTCGCCGGGTCGACGCCGGTCATGAGCGATTCGGCTTCGGTCCGTGTAACTGAGTTCATGATGGTGACGAGGACGGCCGTCCCGATCGCACCCGAAACTTGTTGGGCAGTGTTGTTGATGGCCGTTCCGTGCGGGTTAAGATGCGTCGGCAATTGATTGAGACCATTAGTCATGACGGGCATCATGACCATCGACATCCCGAACATGCGGAGCGTATATGTCATGACGATATACGTGTACGTCGAATCGAGTTGGACGTGAGCGAGCATATACGTCGAAACGGCTGTAATCGTGAGACCGATAATCGACAGCAACTTCGGTCCGAACTTATCGAACAGTTTCCCGGTGATTGGCGACATGATACCCATGATGATGGCCCCTGGGAGGAGCATGAGTCCGGAGTCGAGCGGCGAGATGCCACGGACGCTTTGGACGTAGGCCGGTGTCAAAATCATTCCGGAGAACATGGCGACGGCGTTGACAATCGCAATAATCGATGCGAGTGCGAACATCGGGTATTTATATGCCCGTAGGTCAAGGAGTGGTTTTTCCATGTTGAGTTGACGGATAACAAACGCGATTAAAGCTGCCAATCCGACAATGATGGTCGTCAAGACGATCGGGTTGTCCCAACCGTCAGAACTTGCCGAACTGACACCATACAAGACGCCACCAAAACCGATTGTGGATAAGACGAGTGACAAATAGTCGAGCGATTGTTCTTTGTTTTGCACCATGACGTTCTCTGCTTTCCAAATCGCGAGGGCGAGACCGATGATCGCGAGTGGGAGAATCATTTCGAACAAGACGCGCCAATCATAATACTCGACGATGTAACCCGAGAGTGTCGGACCGATCGCTGGCGCTGAAATCATGACGAGCCCGAAGACGCCCATCGCCGTCCCACGTTTTTCACGCGGGAAACTGACGAGCATGACGTTCATGAGGAGCGGCCCCATCGTCGAGGCGCCGACCGCTTGAATCATTCGTCCTGTGAGCAACCAGCCGAACGTCGGCGAGAATGCAGCGATGGCTGTACCGGCCGCGAAGATGGCCATCGAGGTGATAAAGAGCGTCCGGTTCGAGAAACGTGTGATCAGATAAGCAGACGCCGGAACGAGGACTCCCGTCACGAGCATAAAGCCGGTCGCGAGCCATTGCACGGTCGAATAGTCAGCAATCTCTAAGTCGACCATGATGGACGGGAGCGCGACGTTAAGTAATGAGTTATTCAAGAAGGCGATGAACGCCCCTGCGAACAGGACCGCGAGCATAACATATGGCGGTTTCTTTTGGAATTCTGGTTTCATACGAGTTGCTCCTTTATGTTCTGAATAGTTATATACTAGTAAGTGTTGATGTGATGATTTTATACCCGTTGTACAAATAAATCAACCATTTTGAACCGTTAGTTTAAAATGGTATACTTAAGCTACAAACTAAGCAGAACGGAGCCCGTAAAATATGAAAGATAAGAAACGAAAAGTGGCTGACGTCGCGATGAACTTATTCATTGAGAATGGTGTCCAGCAAACGTCGGTACAGGAAATCATTGAGCGAGCTAATATCTCAAAAGGAACGTTTTATAATTATTTCGCCTCGAAGACAGACTGTGTCGCAAACATCCTTGAAAACTTGCGCTATGACGCGGGGCAACGCCGGATTGAAATGCAGATGGGCCGAGATAAACGTGACAAGGATGTCTTTATCGAACAAATCTCGATCCTCATCCAATTAAATGAAGAACGTAATCTTCATGCCCTGTTCGAGTCAATCATGTCCGCAAATGAACCGGAGTTAAAGAAACTCGTCTTACAGCATCGTGTGTATGAGATTGAATGGCTCGCAATGCGCTTGACCGAAATCATTGGGGAAGAGATTCGGCCGTACTCTGTCGAATTGACGGTACTTTTTAACGGGATGTTGCAGCACATCTTATTCACCCTCCGGATTACAAACACGGCCTACTCGATTCAAAAGCTCGTCCGAAACTTATACACCTATGTGGAGTTAATGGCAGCCCGTATGATTGAGACGAACGAACACATATTGAATCCGGTAACCGTCGATCAGATGCGCGGGACGACGGATAAAAATCTTGTCACGAAAGAAGAATTGATTGAGATGGCCGAACGAATCGGCGCTCACGTGAATATGACGGAGGAACAGGAGGACTTGTTTGAAGCGATTACTTACGAGCTGCATCAACCGCGTCTCCGGAAAATCGTTCTTGAGCAACTGTTGAAGCCGTTCCAACGTCTCTTTAAAGGTGTGACGGGCGAGACAGAAGTCCAAAAATTTACGAACCTCGTCTGGTTATATACGCGGACGCACTAGGCTAAAATTGTATAGATCTGAACCTACTTAAAACTATTTAAGTGGGTTTATTTTCGTTAATCAAATTTAGAAAAATGAAGAGTTGTCTGGGAAATATGGGTAAATATCTATAACGAATCACCCGGATTTAAATTTTAGAGAGGGGGCATTAGCGATGATAGAAATCGTACTGTCATTTGGCGGTTTCGGTTTGATGATAGGTGGGGCATTGTTCTGTTTCATTTCCATTTATCGTTATTTCATTAAAAAAGACGTTACCCCGTTTCCCATTATCCTTGGAGGCTCATTTATTCTAGTAGGAGTTTGGTTAGTTTTTCTTTTAGGAATTATTGAAAGAAATAATCAAGAACTTGTAACAGATTCAAATCAAGGAAGTGCTATCACTGTGCCAAATGAAGCATCTGAGCAAGAAGATACTGAAGTAGACGAAATCGAGAATGAATCAGTTAATGAAAAGGAAGAAGCCGATGCTACAAAAGCTTCTATTGAAGAGTTTATGCAGGAGGTAAAGGTTGGGGATCCAACATCAAGTTATAAAGACTACATGGAGGAACATGGATTAAAAACGTCTCGAGGATACAATGTTTACAATAGAAAAATTGATGAAGTTACAATTGAGAATAGAAATATAGTAATTGTATATAATAACAATTCAATCATCGAAGTAGAAACTGAAAAAAATATAAATCAACTTAAAGACGAACAAATTAAAAAATATCAAGATGAGCTAACGACTACAATTAGTGGCTCAACTGACGCAGGCACAGACGCGATTTCACTTAAAGAAGGTTTTGCTGTAGTGGAGAGTACGTATGATGGTTCAGGTAACTTTGCAGTAGTACTTCAAGATGCGCAGGGAAATATGTTAGATTTACTCGTTAATGAAATCGGAAGTTACAAGGGAAAAAGTTTCATATGGATTAAAGAAACTGAAGATTATTATTTGAATATAAACGGTAATCAAGGTAATTGGGATATTAAAATTATGCAATACCGTCCTTTAGAGATTGAAACTTTACCTGGTATTTTAGAGGGGAATGGGGACGACGTAATCTTTTTTGAAATTAATCAAGGAAGCTATCAAATAGCATTTACGCATAATGGAGATTCGAATTTTGCCGTAACAGTAAATGCAATAGATTTATTAGTAAATGAAATTGGAAATTATGAAGGTTCTCAGCGATATTCTTTTGAAGATACTAGTGTATATGTTTTTGTTGTAAAAGCAGATGGAGATTGGACGATTACTGTTAAAGAATAAAGTAATAGAAGTCGAAGGTTTCAGTGTTTATGAGAGGAACACTAACGACAAAAAGTTACGACTTGCAGTAATATAGAAGAAAGACGGTATGAAAATTTATCGCAAAATATTCCACGAAAAAGAATTGATTCCTACAAATTCATGCGCTACAATCAAATTACCGAAAGCGCTTTCGGGAAGAGGAGACTGATATGGGTACGATTTATGATTTAGCGAAAAAAACAGGCTTCTCGATCACGACCGTCTCTAAAGCGTTAAATAACTATAAAGACGTGAGTGAGAAGACGAGGGCCAAGATTTTACAGGCTGCGGCTGAGATGGACTACTTACCGAACGCACACGCACAGTCGTTATCGACGAAGAAGTCGTGGGCGATCGGTGTCATGTTCTCAGAAGCGAACGAAGTCGGGATGAAACACCCGTTCTTCAACGGCATTATCGAAAGTTTTCGTCACGCGACAGAAGAGCAAGGCTACGATTTAATCTTCGCCTCGCGAAACCTGCGCAACCGTGACATGAGTTACTTGGAGCATTTCAAACATCGGACCGTCGACGGCATCGTCGTCATCTGTTCGGACCGGATGGACGAACAAGTTCAAGAGCTCATGCAAAGCGATATCCCAATCGTCGTCGTCGACATGGACAGCGCCAACTGTAGCGTCGTCTATTCCGACAACATCGAAGGGGCACGCCTCGCGGTGAACTACTTGCACGACCTCGGACACGTTCGAATTGCGCACATCGCTGGGGACCAGACGATTGATGCGGGAGCCGCTCGTGTGAAAGGGTATGAACTTGCCATGGAGGCGATCGGTCTTCCGATTGAACCCGGGTACTTGGTCAACGCCGGTTTCTTCTCGGTTGGAGAAGGCAAACAGGCGATGGAAAAGTTGCTCGACCTCGAGTCACGTCCGACCGCGGTATTCGTCGCCGGCGACCAGATGGCCATCGGTGCGATTGAAGCCATCCATGAACGGGGGCTACGCGTGCCGGAAGACATTTCCGTCATCGGATACGACGATATCGAAATGGTTCAATACATTACGCCGAAGCTGACGACGATTCGCCAAGATACGGACGAAATCGGCGAAGCGGCAGCGGAACTGTTGATTGAACAAATGACCGCCAAGGAACGACGGACCGAGCGTCGCGTCATTCCGGTCAAATTGATGGAACGGGCGTCATGCGCGCCATTACAAGTGAAGAACTGACGATGATCTTTCGAAGTCGCTCTGTTCCCTTCAGCGGGATGGAGAGAAGAGAGCGATTTCGAAGCATCATTCACTAAAAATCGAAACCGCTTTCGATTATTTATTTCAACCAAACCGAAAGCGCTTTCGACAATTATTTACCTCTTCTTGCAAACGCTTTCTAAAAACCTTAAAAAGGATGGGACTTACACATGCGTAAAAAATTAGTCAGCTTACTTTCAATCGGTGCACTTTCAGTCGGCGTCTTGGGCGCATGCTCAAACGACGAAGGAACTTCAGGTTCTACTTCAGGCTCGAAAGACGACGTCCTCAAAGTTTGGTCGTTCACAGATGAGTTGAAAGAACCAATCAAAACATACGAAGAGCGTAACGGTGTCAAAGTTGAATTGACAATCGTGCCAATCGCCGACTATCCGACAAAATTGAAGCCAGCACTCGAGAGCGGCGTCGGAGCACCTGACGTATTCACAGGTGAAATCGCCTTCCTCAAGCAATGGGTAGACGCAGGCTATTGGGAAAACCTCTCGGACGAGCCATACAACGTCAACGAAATCGCTGACGACTACATCCCTTACGTCTTCGACCTCGGGAAAGACTCAGAAGGCAATGTGCGCGCTCTTTCATGGCAAACGACACCAGGTGGCGTCTACTACAAACGTAGCTTAGCGAAAGAAGTGCTCGGCACGGACGATCCGGCTGAAATCGGAAACATGATGAGCTCGATGGACGGCGTCTTCGAAGTCGCTGAGAAGATGAAAGAAAAAGGCTACAAAATGTTCCCAGACGAAGGCGCGATCCGTTGGTTCTCACAAGGCGCGAACCCAGAAGCATGGGTAAACGAAAACAACGAACTCGTGTTGACAGAAGACAAGATCAACTACATGGACTACGCGAAAGAGCTTCGTGACAAGCAGTACACGGCACTCGCTCCTGAATGGTCACCATCTTGGTTCGAAGGTATGTCGAAACCAATCAAAGTGAAAGAAGGCGGCACAGAGACAGAAACACAAGTCTTCTCATACGTCCTTCCGACATGGGGCCTTCACAGCGTCTTGAAAGACAGCGCGAAAGACACAGCCGGCGACTGGGCAGTCACAAACGGCCCAAGCCCGTACTTCTGGGGCGGCACATGGCTCGGTGTGTACGAAGGATCGAAAAACAAAGAAGCCGCTTACGACTTCGTCAAACTCATGACACAAGACGAAGAGTTCTTGACGGACTGGGCTGAAGAGACAGGCGACGTTCTTGCCTTCAAACCAGTAACAGACAAAATCAAAGACGACTTCAGCGATGAGTTCCTCGGCGGACAGAACAACTACGAGTTCTTCCTTGGCCAAGCGGATGAAATCACACCAGGTATCGTCACGAAGTACGACCAACAGCTCGACACGCTTTACGGCGCTTCGGTCCTCCAATACGTGGAAGGCAAGAAGACGAAAGAAGAAGCGATTGCCGAATTCAAGAAACAAGCGAAAAACGCTTACCCAGATATCCAAGTTGACTGAAGCCAGCTAATCCTTGGGGGGACGACCCTCCCCCCTAAGGGTTGCTATGGAAGGAGTAACACGACGTGAAAAAACTAGACCGCTATGGCTATGCCTTTATTGCCCCGTTTTGGGTCGTCTTTTTGACATTCAGTATCTACCCGGTCTTCTTGACCCTGTATTACAGTTTCACCAACTATACCGGCAGCCCAGGAGAAGAAATCGTCGGCTTCGCGAACTACGCGCGTTTGTTGACGGATACGTTCTTCATCGAGGCGTTCGTCAATACGATCAAGATTTGGGGAGTAAACTTCGCCTTACAGATCGGTCTTGCATTGGCACTGGCACTCTTGTTCTCTGACCTTCGATTGAAGCTCAAAGGACTCGCGTTCTTCCGCTCGTTCTTTTATCTGCCTAACTTGATTACGATCAGTTCGGTCGCGCTCTTGTTCGGAATCTTGCTCGACTGGCAGCACGGTTCACTCAACATGATTCTTCTCAAAGTCGGAATCATCTCAGACCCAATCAACTGGCTCTCGCAACCGGTGACGGCACAACTGTCCGTCTCGCTCATCTTGACATGGATGTGGTTCGGTCACTCGTTCATCATCGTCATGGCCGGCGTATCGGGTATCTCAAAAGACTTCTTCGAAGCCGCCCATATCGATGGCGCGAACCGTTGGCAAATGTTCACGTATGTCACGTTACCATTACTCAAACCGATTCTCTTGTACATTATGATCACGTCGCTCATCGGCGGCCTGCAATTGTTCGATCTTCCGCTCCTCTTGACGGACGGAATCGGTGCACCGGACGGCTCGCTTAACACGATGGTCCTTTACCTGTACAACCAAGCGTTCAAGTATAACAACTATGGCTATGCGGCAGCGGTCGCTTACGGCTTGTTCTTGATCACGCTCGTCTTCTCGGCGGTCGTCTTCAAAGGCATGTTCCGTAAAGAGCGCGCTGCGCAGAAGGGAGCATAAGCAATGGAACAGAATGCAGAAACACGGCGTATGCTCGCCGACAGCGAAGTACAGCCGCCGCGTGAAGAGAAACCGCTTCGCGTGGAGCCACCGAAACAAAAGCAAAAGAAAAAAATCTTTAGCCGCGGTGTCATTTACACCGGGTTGATCGTCTTGACGATCGTCTGTTTCATCCCGTTCCTCATGATGCTCGTCAACGCGACGCGGACGAACGGAGAAATCATGTCTGGTTTCTCCCTCATCCCGGGTACGGCGCTTATCGACAACTATGCGATTTTAAGTGACTACATCAACATCTGGACCGGCTTCAAAAACAGTTTGATTATCGCCGTGCTCGTCACGTTGCTCTCCGGTTACTTCTCGGCGATGACCGCGTTCGGCTTCGCGTTCTATGAGTTCAAAGGCAAAAACGCGATGTTCATCTTCATGCTCGTCATGATGATGGTACCAGGACAGCTCGGTTTGATCGGATTCTACGAGATTTCGAAGACACTCGGAATTCTCGACTCGTTCATCCCGCTCATCATCCCGTCGATCGCGAGTCCGTTCGTCGTCTTCTTCATCCGCCAGTACACGCAGGCGACGCTTCACGTCAGTATGATTGAAGCGGCCCGGATTGACGGCGCGAGTGAGCTTCGCATCTTCCATACGATCGCACTCCCGATGATGATGCCGGCCGTCGCCACGATGTCGATCTTCACGTTCATCGGCTCATGGAACAACTACTTGATGCCGCTCGTACTCTTGTTCTCACCAGAGAAGTACACGCTCCCGGTCCTCATGGGCTTCTTGAAAGGTTCACAAGTCGCCGAGAACCTCGGTGCCTTGTATCTCGGTATCGCCATCTCGGTCGTGCCGATTATGATCGCCTTCTTGTTCATGTCGAAGTATATCGTCAGCAGTATCTCGGCTGGCGCGGTCAAAGAATAATAGAGAAAAGAGGAAAACACTATGCAATTTAACAAAGACTTCGTCTTCGGAACGGCGACATCTTCGTATCAAATCGAAGGTGCGCACAACGAAGACGGGCGGACCCCGTCGATTTGGGACATGTTTTGTGACATCGACGGTCGCGTGTTCGAGAAGCATAACGGTGATGTCGCCTGCGACCATTATCACCGCTTCGAAAAAGACATCCAGCACATTAAACAGCTCGGTGTCTACACGTACCGCTTCTCGATCGCTTGGCCGCGCATCTTCCCGGCGAAAGGTGAGTTCAACCCGGCTGGGATGGCGTTCTACAAGACGCTCGCGACACGTCTCCGCGAAGAAGGCATCAAACCGGCCGTCACGCTCTACCATTGGGACCTCCCGATGTGGGCGCATGAGGAAGGCGGCTGGGTGAACCGCGACTCGGTCGATTGGTTCCTCGACTACGCCAAAGTGTGTTTCGATGAGCTCGACGACGTCGTCGACTCATGGATCACGCACAACGAGCCATGGTGTGCCGGCTTCCTCGGTTACCATCTCGGCGTGCACGCACCGGGTCACCGTGACTTGAACGAAGCGGTCCGCGCTGTGCACCATATGCTGCTTTCACACGGAAAAGCCGTCGAACTGTTGAAACAAGACTTGAAGTCGACGACACCGATCGGCATCACGCTCAACTTGTCGCCGGTCTATGCGAAGACGGACTCGGTGAACGACCGCCTCGCACAGAACAACTCGGACGGGTACTCGAATCGCTGGTTCCTCGACCCAGTATTCAAAGGCCAGTATCCGGTCGACATGATGAACTTGTTCGCGAAGTACGTGCATACGTACGATTTCATCAAACCAGGTGACATGGAAACGATCTCGACGGAATGCGACTTCTTCGGAATCAACTTCTATAGTCGCGGACTCGTCGAGTTCAGTGCGGCGAACGATTTCATGACAGTGGCTGCGTACTCCGATTACGAGAAGACGGGCATGGGCTGGGATATCGCCCCGAACGAATTCAAAGACCTGATCCGTCGCTTACGTAACGAGTACACAGACCTTCCAATCATCATCACAGAGAACGGCGCGGCGTATGACGACGTGCTCGAGAACGGCGAAGTCCATGACGTGAAACGCATCGACTACGTCCAAAAGCACCTCACTGCCGTGTCTGATTTGAACGATGAAGGCATGAACATCGCCGGATACTACCTCTGGTCGCTCATGGACAACTTCGAATGGAGCTTCGGTTACGAGAAGCGCTTCGGCATTCTCTACATCGACTTCGAAACGCAAGATCGTGTGTGGAAAGATAGCGCAAAATGGTACGCTGGCGTCATCGCCGACCATAAAGCGAAATACGGCGATATCGTCGAAGCATAACAACTTAAACAGCCAGTTCCTGCCGCTACAGGGATTGGCTGTTTTTGTGTGGAACCAACTCGGGCAGGGAACGTAAGAAGTAGGGAGAGGAGGACGGATGATGGCGTTAGACCATAGAACGAATCAAGAACGGGAACAGGAAAAGACGACGTCGCTCATGATGATGTCATTGTTGTGCTGGTTCCTATACGGGTTGCTCTATGGGTTCATCCATTTTGACGTACTCGTTATCGTATTTGTCTTGGTCTCCTCGTTTCTCGGGGTGAAAGGACTGATTGCACGCGATAAACGAATCGAGCGAGAACGGGACGTTCGTCGTCTCGATGTGGAAATCGATTCAGAAGAAGGAGAGATGTTAATGAAACGCGAGTATGCGACATACGAAGTGACAGGTTATGACGACAAAGGAAAGATCAAGTTCGTTCATTTGAAGGAAGGCGAGTTCGTCTTACCCGTCGAGATTAAAGGGGACGACTTGACGAAAATCAGGAAGATGATGCAACTCAATCCAGGGGTGACGGTCATCGTCCATGCGGCCGTCGACCAGAAACGGATGCGCCTATTAGAGATTGACGGCTATTCGCTCAGGAAGGACGGTTGACGATGGCCCTTACAAAACTGGCGTCGCGTGACGGAACGACTGACATTTCGATTGAGAGCTATGCGTACGCGTATAAAGACGCCGACAACATCCATGACGCAGCGTGGCATCGGAATTGGGTCGGCTTCCACGCACCGGAGCACCGCATCACATTCGATGACATCATGCTCGACAGTCTGCTCGTCGCGCACTACATACCGGTGTTTGAGTCGTTTCTGGCCGGTAACGTGCGACAAGTCGAGTTCGAGCCGACAGAGCCGTATGTCTGTTTGACGTTGACGCGGCGAGACGGGGGCGGGGATGAAGTGGACGTACGGGGTCAACTCGAACACCCGCTCGGCGATGAGACCGAAGCGCTCGACTTTGAATTCGAGACGTCGGTCTTACGAGTGGAACAGTTCTTACAGGGGTTACGGGAAATCGCAAGTGAGTTCCCTGTTCGAGAGGTTGAATGAAAAAACGCCATGACGGCTTTCGTCATGGCGTTATGTGTTTACCTTGGCGATATGTGCCCGATACTTGCCGAACGAGTAGGCGGCACACATCAGGAAAATCATATGTAGCCCAATGCCAATCAACATCGCATGCGGGATAATCGTTTGGAAGCCGAGACCGAACGCAAGGGCGGCGCTCGAAAAGATTAGGAAGCTCGGTGTGTAGTTTTTCATTTTATACCAACTCTCTTACGACTTTCCCTAAATATAACAGCCCTTCTCTGTGATGAGAAGGGCTGTCGTTATTTATTTAGGCTGACGCTTTGTCTGCTTCTTCTTGTGCTTTTACTTCTTCACCGTATGACACGCGGTCTTGCATGCGGACGAACGGGAGGTAGACGGCGACGGCCATGGCAATCGTTGCAATCTGTAAGAGCGCTGCACGCCATCCGCCAATCAAGAAACCAGAAATGACAGGTGGTGTCGTCCATGGAACTTGTAGTGCGTTGAACGGATCGACCCAGCCCCAAAGGATTGAAAAGTACACCATGAACGAGGCAATCGCCGGGACGATCACGAACGGGACGAACATGATCGGGTTGAACACGATTGGCATCCCAAAGATGACCGGCTCGTTAATGTTGAAGATACTCGGTGCGAGCGAGAGTTTACCGAGCTGCTTCAAGTGAGCCGAACGGGCAACGATGAGCGTCGCGATGATGAAACCGATGGTGATTCCGGATCCACCGAGTTTCGTGAAGACGTCGAGGAACTGGATGGTCACGATTTTTGCGTTCTCGCCGACGACGAGTGCTTCACCCGAGTCGAGGATGGCTTGGTTTTGAAGCGCGTTCGCTGTAAGGAGTGGTCCCATGATCCCCATGATGATTGCCGCTCCGTGAATCCCACACCACCACATGACAGACATGAGTACCATGATGATGACCGCTCCTGCGAGCGTGTCCGTCAAGTTTTGAAGCGGTGCTTGAAGCACGTCATAGACGACTTCTGTGAACGTTCGCTCCGCAACCGCTTGGAAGACTGCGAATGTCGCGACCGCAAGTGAGACGATGGCGAGACCTGGAATCAACGCCGAGAATGAGTTCGAGACACCTGGTGGTACACCGTCAGGCATTTTGATGCGAATGCCGCGTTTGATGAACTGCGAATAGATGAATCCGACGACGAGACCGACGACGATGGCAGCGAGGACACCTTGTCCGCCTGTCCATACTTTCGGGATGACACCACCGATTGTTTCGCCGCCTTCCGAGAGAACGGAGGCTTGCGTGATGATCAAGAACGAGATGATCCCGAGAATCCCGGCAGGCACCCCTTCAATTTTTTCGTTTTTGACATACGAGTAAGCAATCCCGAAAACACCGATTAATGCAAGGATGTCAAACGTGGCGCCGACGACTTGCGTGAGCGGGAGCGTCCAATCCGCTCCGAACAGACCGGACATGAACTCGGCCCAACCTTGGATCGGAAGTGCGAGGATGAGCAAGAACAAGGATCCGATGATCGTCATCGGCATCGTCAGGATGAACCCGTCCTTAATCGCAAGGACGGGCTTGGCGTTCGCGAAACGAACAAACCCTGGCGTGAATTTTTCAAATACAGTTTCTAAGCGGCTCATGAGGAACCTCCTTATAGGTTTTCAGCGCGTGTCGCGATTAAATCTTTGTACCAATAGAACGACTTCTTCTTCTTCCGTTCGAGACCGTTGGCATGGTCGACGTAGATGAAGCCATATTGTTTCTTGTAACCGTTGAGCCAGCTGAGAAGGTCAATGGCCGACCAAGCGTAGTAGCCGGCGACGTTGATGCCTTGTTCAACCGCGTGCTTCACGGCACGAATGTGGCCTTCGATATATTCGATACGTGGGTCGTCGAGGATTTCGCCGTCAACGATCGGGTCGACATCGCCGAGACCGTTCTCTGTGATGTAGATTTTCACGTCACCATAACGATCTTGGAGCATGTGCATGCCGTCGAGGAATGCTTCCGGTGAGATTTCCCAAGCCCATTTCGTATAAACTTTGTCATCCATCATGACCGTCTTGTAGACGCCATCGAACGATGGGTTACCTGGTCGGCCCGTCGAGTTCTCGCGACCACCGGCCATGACGAGCGCCGAGTCGTTTTTCATGACGCGTTGTGGGCTGTAGTAGTTGAGGCCGATAAAATCGTTCATTGTAGCCGTGCGCTTCAAGAGATCGAGTTCTTCGTCTGTCATTTCAGGAAGGAGACCTGTTTCGTCAAGTCCTTTCACGACGTACGCCGGATATTCCCCTTTCAAAATCGGATCATAGAACCAGTGCGTCGCGTACGCGTTCGCGTGCATTTCAGCGAACTTGTTCTCTTCGGCGTCATCGATGCTGAAGGCCGGGTTGAACACGTGTGTGATTCCGATCTCCCCTTCGTATCCGTTTTGTTTGAACAATTCGACGGAACGCGCGTGGGCGATATTAACATGGTGCGTCGTTTGGAAGTAACCTTTGACGTCGCCTTCGATGCCTGGCGGGTGTGCCCCAGTCAAGTAGCCGAGCGAGCAGAAGATGACCGCTTCATTGAACGTGATCCAGTGACGGACACGGTCGCCGAACGATTGGAAACACGTATCGGCGAAACGGACGAATGCGTCAACCGTCTCCTTGTTCTTCCAACCGCCTGTTTCTTCGAGTGCTTGTGGGAGGTCCCAGTGGTAGAGTGTGACGAATGGGACGATGTTGTGCTTCAAGCACTCGTCGATCAAGTTGTTGTAAAACTCGAGTCCTTTTTCGTTCACTTCGCCTGTGCCGTTCGGGAAGACACGCGGCCACGAGATGGAGAAGCGATAGGATTCGAGTCCCATCTCTGCCATAAGTGCGATATCTTCTTTATAACGGTGGTAATGGTCGACGGCGACGTCGCCGTTCGTATCTTCAAACGTTTTTCCAGGAATTTTCGAGAAGACGTCCCAGTTCGAGAGTCCTTTCCCGTCCTCGTTCCATGCGCCTTCGACTTGGTAAGAAGCCGACGCTGCGCCGAACAAGAAATCTTTAGGCATTTTCAAAGTGGTCACCTCAGTTGAATTATTTGTTCGCAAGTTTCATTGCGTGGTCGAATACTTTTGCTCCGTTCATCATGCCGTAGTCGATCGTGTTGATGACGTCGATTGGCACGCCTTTTGGCTCACAGATTTGTTTGCCTTTCGAGAGCAAGTACTTCACTTGTGGTCCAAGAAGGGCGACATCGAGGTCGTCGACATACGTCTCCATCTCCGATTCTGGATAAGCTGCGATTTCAGCTTCAATCCCACGTTCGGCGGCAACCGCTTTCATTTTCTCTACTAACATACTCGTTGACATACCTGCTGCACAGAAGAGTCCGATTTTCATCATTTTTGATCCATTCCTTTCAATTGGTTGATTTCGTTTTGCATGTTCATCATATAGCCGAGCATCTCTTTGACGAGGATCGTGTTCATTAAGTGGTCTTGCGCGTGCACCATGAGGACGCCGACCGTAGCCGTTTTTCCTTGTGCCTCGAGCGTGACGAATTTCGTCTGAATGGCGTGTGCTTCTTTCAATGTCGCATCACCGGTTTTCACTGCTTCAGCCGCTTCCTCTGCTTTCCCTTCTTGCATGAGGAGCATCGCGTGATGGTAGCTCGCTTTGGCGTCACCCGAGAGGGCGATTAAACCAAAGATATCTTCGGGTGTAATCTCGATTGTTTCAGAAACCATAGTATCTCTCCTTTTTGTATGGATAACCTGAATTCATAGGTACAAATTATACAAACTGATAGTAGCACGATACCGCTTACATGTAAACCCTTACTTTTTACACAAGATGGGAATGAAAAAACGCACGCGAGATTTGGCTCTCGCGTGCGTTTAGGATTTAATATTTGAAACTTTAAGCATCTTCACATGGCGGAAATGGTGGATGGTGCGTGAGACGTCAAAGATTTGACCGTTCGTCAAATAGACCGTGTTGTCGACGAGAAGGGCGGGATCGTTCTCGTTCAATTCGAGCAGTTCCGCATCTTCTGCCGTCAAGAAGTCGGCATAAATGACGCGGTCGGCAAAACCGATAGCGAGCTTTTGGTCATTCCGGAAGTAATTGTAAATCGACTGTTCCGTAATGTTTCGATCGAGATAGACGACAAGTTCTTTTCGGAAGTAAGAATCTTCAATCGAAAACGGGTGGTCATCGACGAGACGGAGACGCTTAACAGAATAAACCTCCGCTCCGACCTCGCACTTCATCCGTTCCGCCACTTCTTCGTTCGCTGTCGTCAATTCGAAATGGAGAACGCGCGTCTCAACTTTGCGGCCGCTGAAATCGCTCGTGAGACCTTGTAACTTCTCTAAGTTTACATAGTCACTCATATAGTGGTCACGAACAAAGACCCCGCTGCCTTGCACTTGATAGACGTAGCCTTTATTGACGAGAATCTCGATTGCTTTCCGCACCGTATTTCGGCTGACACTATATTTTGTTGCGTATTCGTCTTCGGTGAGGAGTTTGTTCGTATGTTGATAGACGTGATTCATAATATCTGTCTCGATTTGGGAGGCAACTTGTTTGTACTTTGGGCCCATAACTGTCTGCACCTTTCACGTTGAAAATTTGTAGGTATGAATACGCTCTCAGTATATCAGAAAATAGGTTCGGGTGGCGGATAATCCTTCGCCTTTTGTTGAAAAACGTCGAACGATTGTTGAGGGAATATTTAGTAAATTTGAAACGTAGGTGAAAAAATTTTCGTATACTAAGGAAGAGATGGAAAAAGAAGGGGTGAGGGAGTGGGGAAAATCCAACATGACGTTAGGCAAGTGATTACGATACGACGATACGGGTTCCCGGCATCGATGTTTTATGTTGTTGTTTTTCTGTATGCGTTGTTCGTCGAACGGATGTGGATGATTCCGTTAATGTGGCTACTCGCCATCTTTCTCATCTTCATGGGAGGGAACGAATATCGCATCATGCGTCACGTCGTAGCGAATCCCTTGGCCATCAAGTGGCTTCGCATCCAATATGCGATGACATGGCTAGAGGCGCTTTTATTGGCGGCATCGATGACGGCGTTAGTCCTCGACCATAGCATCGGATTGTTGATTGGTGTCTTCTTTGCGCTCATGCGCTTCACGGACTCCTATCGCGACCGCCTCCTTACAAAGAAACTACAGGCAGTAGAACCGGACATACCGACTTACGAACAACTGATTGAAAGGATGAGTTAGATGGAATTATCCCCGCATTCAAAACGACAAATCGATACGCTGCTCCGCTTTCAGACGTTCACGGGCTGGACGATCGGCATTCTCACTGTGACGGTCATCATCGGGATGTTGACATTCGCCTCTTACCGAGACCTGTCAACAGGCGCAATCATGGCAACGATTTTCGGTTTTTGCTTCCTATTGATTGGCATCGAAGTCGCCAAGTTTAACTTGTGGTTACGGTTCGTTAAGAACAAAAAGGCGCGCAGGCTGTTGTCGTTACGTTATACGGCGATGTTCATCGGTTTTGCCGCCATCGGCTATTTCGGCTACGTCGTCTTCAATCAGACGCCGCAACCGCAATCGTTCCAGGCCTTCCTGTTGTCGCAAGCCTTCTTCTGGGGCGCCTCGTTCATCGGCAAGTGGCTCGACCGCATCATCCAAACGCATGACGATCGCTATTTGACGGACAAGGACTTGAAGTTGATTCGGGAAGCGCGTGAGTATCATGAATAAGCGGAGCCAGATGCGTGAACTGATGGCGTTCGACAGCGCGAAAAAGACATCCGTTGTTCTCTTGTCTTTTGTCGGTGTCATGACCTTGTTTTTTCTGGTCGAGTATGACTGGCTCTCCACGGTGACGGTCTTCTTCATCGGCGCGGTGGCGGGCCTGCCTGATTTTTATAAGTCATGGCGACGTGAGACGATTAAAAAGAAGTACCTAGTCTCTCGCGAGGCAAGACGTCTCATCCACTTCGGTTCGATGAGCGGATTACTCATGTACCCACTCGTTTTACTGTGGGTCTACGCTGCACTCACGAAGCTCATGTCACTCCAAACGTTCTTCCTGATTGGGGTGGTCTCATTCCTCTTTGTGATTCCGATTGGAAAGTGGTACGAGCGCTATATGGCTAGTCTCGATGACAACTACGTCTCTGAAGCTGAATTGAATGAAGAACGAAAATGGGGGAGCGCCTGAGCGCTGCCCCATTTTATTTGAACGTCCGGATGATGAAGTATACACAAGCAAAGAATGGGAGCAAGAACAGTGCGCCGAGCCACTCACCTTGACCGAAGACGAGCCAGGCGAACAGTTGGAACGATAAAATTCCTGCGGCGACGAGGCTTGCGAATCGGAGGGCTCTCGGACGGCTGGACGGTTCGCGCCACCAGTCTTTGAAGAATGGAAAGCTCGTCACAAGTGCCAAACCGAGGAAGAAGGCGGCCGGGAACACGAGCAAATCCCCGAGCTCGTCATTCCCTTGAACTTGCAACCATTTCGAGAGCGTCGATAAGATGATGCCGATGACGAGAAAACCGATATTCATAGCCATTCCTCCACTCCATCTAATAGATACTTCCATCATGCCCGAACGAGCCCGCCGGGACAAGCCTGTTCAAAAAAAGTCGCTTTTTAGTGAAAGTGGTGACTTTTACATGAACGATAAAAAAGTATCGGAGGACGGTGTGAGAAAAATGCTATTCGTGTCGAGGGAGAACCGTTAGCATGTAAGGGTATCTGGAGAAACGGCTAGATATGATCGAGAAGCGCCAGAACTTTGCGGAGTTGACGAGGATGAAGGTGATCGAAGTTTCGGCGGATGCCTTCTCGCCGCCTGTCACGGCTAAGAGTCTTTCAGTAAAACGCCCGGGTGAGCGGCGTCAACAGTTTGAAAGACCCGGAGCGTGTCATTGCGCTCATTGCCGAGGCCGATCTTGTCACGACGGCGGTCGGACCGACGTTGCTTCCAAAAGTCGCGTCGCTCATCAGTGAAGGACTCCGTGACCGCGAGACGGAGGCGCCTGTATACGTCATCGCCTGTGAGAACATGATTGGCGGCAGCGCCTCGCTCAAACAAGCAATCGAGGCGTCGGGTGGAATCGGGACGGCCCATGCGTCGTTCCCGAACGCGGCTGTCGATCGCATCGTCCCATTGCAACAACACGAGGACCCGCTCTTCGTCGAAGTTGAGACGTTCTATGAATGGGTGATCGAGACGCAAGGATTGGACGCGCGGCCCCCGCTTCACGGTGTGACGTGGGTCGACGAGATTGGTCCATATATCGAGCGGAAGTTGTTCACGGTCAACACAGGACATGCGATCGCGTCATATATCGGCTCATTGTTTGAAAAAGGAACGATTGACGAAGCGCTCAAGGATCGTCGCGTCCGCCAAGTCGTTCAAGGTGCGTTGTATGAGACAGGTTGGCTATTACAGATTTTACGAACGGGAAAGCCCATACCGGGCATAGCCCGCCTTTAAGCATGGGATGAAAGTGAGTTCGGATGTGAAGAACATCCGACATTCGGGTATATATATTCCATAGACAAGTACAAGTCTCTAAAACGCCC